>CAZQPN010000088.1:0-8575 GCA_964595215.1 uncultured Rubrivivax sp.
GTCGCGGCGCCCGCCAGGCCGGCGCTGACGGTCCAGGCCGTCGAGGCCCGGCCCGCGCGGCTCGCGCGCAGCGTCGCCGCCAACGGCGGGCTCTACGCATGGCAGGAGGCCATCATCGGCGCCGAGGCCAACGGCTGGCGGCTGGCCGAGGTGGCCGTCAACGTCGGCGACCGCGTCCGGCGCGGCCAGGTGCTGGCTCGCTTCGCCGTCGACCTGCCGCGCGCCGACCTGCTGCAGATCGAGGCCTCGGTGGCCGAGGCCGAGGCGCTGCGCGCCGACGCGGCGGCGAACGCGCAGCGCGCACGCGACCTGCAGGCCAGCGGCGCGCTGAGCGCGCAGCAGATCAACCAGTACCTGACCGCCGAGCGCACCGCCGAGGCGCGGCTGCAGGCGCAGCGCGCCGCCGCGCAGGTGCAGCGGCTGCGCCTCGCACAGGCCGAGGTCCGCGCGCCCGACGACGGCGTCATCTCGTCGCGCAGCGCCACCGTCGGCGCCGTCGTGCCGGCCGGCGTCGAGCTGTTCCGGCTCATCCGCCAGGGCCGGCTGGAGTGGCGCGCCGAGGTGCCGGCCGACCAGCTGGCGCTGGTCAAGCCCGGCCAGGCGGTGCAGCTGACCCCGGTCGGCGGCCCGGTGATCGCCGGCCGCGTGCGCATGGTCGCGCCCACCGTCGACGCCGCCACGCGCCAGGGCCTGGTCTACGTCGACCTGCCGCAGCCCGGCGCCGCCAAGGCGGGCATGTTCGCGCGCGGCGAGATCGTGCTCGGCGAGGACGAGGCGTCGACGCTGCCGCAGTCGGCGGTGCTGCTGCGCGACGGCTTCCACGTCGTGTTCGTCATCGGCGCCGACGGCACGGTGGCCGAGCGCAAGGTCGAGGTCGGCCGGCGCGCCGGTGACCGCATCGAGCTGATCGACGGCCTGCCCGCCGGCGCCCGGCTCGTCGCCAGCGGCGGCGCCTTCCTCGCCGACGGCGACCTGGTGCGCGTGGGCGCGGACTGACGCGGGGCGGCCATGAACGTCTCCGCCTGGTGCATCCGCAACCCGATCCCGTCGGTGCTGCTGTTCATCCTGCTCACGATCGTGGGCCTGATGGGCTTCCGCGGGATGAAGATCCAGAACTTCCCCGACATCGACCTGCCGACGGTGACGGTGACGGCCTCGCTGCCCGGCGCGTCGCCGGCCCAGCTGGAGACCGAGGTCGCGCGCAAGATCGAGAACTCGGTCGCGACGCTGCAGGGCATCAAGCACATCTACACCAAGGTCCAGGACGGCACGGCCACCGTGACGGTCGAGTTCCGGCTCGAGAAGCCCACCCAGGAGGCGGTGGACGACGTGCGCGACGCCGTGGCGCGCTTGCGGTCCGACCTGCCGGGCGACCTGCGCGACCCGGTGATCCAGCGCCTGAACCTGTCGGGCGCGCCGATCCTGACCTACACCGTGGCCAGCGAGCGGCTCGACGAGGAGCAGCTGAGCTGGTTCGTCGACAACGAGGTCACGAAGGCGCTGCTCAGCGTGCCCGGCGTCGGCGCCGTCTCCCGAGTCGGCGGCGTCAGCCGCGAGCTGCGCGTCGAGCTCGACCCGGCACGGCTGCTGTCGCTGGGCATCACCGCGGCCGAGGTCTCGCGCCAGCTGCGCGCAGTGCAGCAGGAGGCCTCGGGCGGGCGCGCCGACGTCGGCGGCATCGAGCAGTCGGTGCGCACCATCGCCACCGTCGGCTCGGCCGACGCGATGGGTCGGGTCGAGGTCGCGTTGCCCGACGGGCGACATGTACGGCTGGACCGCATCGCCCGCGTCGAGGACACGGTGGCCGAGCGACGCAGTGCGGCGCTGCTCGACGGCCGGCCGGTGGTCGCCTTCGAGATCGTGCGCGCGCTCGGCGCCGGCGAGATCGAGGTGCAGGACGGCGTGCGAGCCGCGCTCGCGGCGCTGCGGGCGGCGCACCCGGCGGTCGAGGTCACCGAGGCCTTCAATTTCGTCGACCCGGTGCAGGAGAACTACACAGGCTCGATGGTCCTGCTCTACGAAGGCGCGTTCCTGGCGGTGCTCGTCGTGTGGCTGTTCCTGCGCAACTGGCGCGCCACCTTCGTCGCCGCCACCGCGCTGCCGCTGTCCATCATCCCGGCCTTCGCGGTGATGCACTACGTGTTCGGCTTCTCGATCAACGTCGTCACGCTGCTGTCGATGTCGCTCGTCGTCGGCATCCTGGTCGACGACGCCATCGTCGAGATCGAGAACATCGAGCGCCACCTGGCGATGGGCAAGTCGCCGCTGCAGGCCGCCACCGAGGCCGCCGACGAGATCGGGCTGGCGGTCATCGCCACCACCTTCACGCTGATCGCGGTCTTCCTGCCGACCGCCTTCATGAGCGGCGTGCCGGGCAAGTTCTTCGTCCAGTTCGGCTGGACGGCCGCGATCGCGGTGTTCTTCTCGCTCGTCGTCGCGCGCATGCTGACGCCGATGATGGCGGCCTACGTGCTGCACCGGCCGAAGAAGGCGCCGGCGCAGCCGCGCTGGATCACCATCTACCTGGGGTGGGCGCGCGCCTGCCTGCGCCACCGGGTGCTGACGATGGTCGGCGCGGCGGTGTTCTTCGTCGGCGGCTTCATGCTTGCCGGGCTGCTGCCCACCGGCTTCCTGCCGCCCGACGATCTGAGCCAGACCCAGGTCACGGTGACGCTGCCGCCGGGCAGCAGCTTCGACCAGACGCTGAAGGCGGCCGAGCGGGCGCGCGAGCTCGTCAGCGCCCACCGGCACGTGAAGCTCGTCTACACCGCGGTCGGCGGCGGGAACACCGGCAGCGACCCATTCGCCGGCGGCGGCGCGGCCGAGGTGACCAAGGCCACGCTGACGCTGAACCTGACGCCGCGCGGCGAGCGCGGCGGCGTCAGCAAGCAGGACGTCGAGGCCGAGCTGCGCGACGCATTGGCGGCGCTGCCGGGCGCGCGCGTGAAGGTCGGCTTCGGCGGCTCGAGCGAGAAGTACGTCGTCGTGCTGGCCGGCGAGGACGGCCGCGTGCTGCTCGAGCACGCGCGCCGGGTCGAGCGCGAGCTGCGCGGCATCCCCGGCATCGGCAATGTCGTCAGCACCTCCAGCCTGGTGCGCCCGGAGCTCGTCGTGCGGCCCGACTTCGCGCGCGCGGCCGACCTCGGCGTGACCTCGGCAGCGATCGCCGACACGCTGCGCATCGCCACCGCCGGCGACTACGACCAGGGGCTGGCCAAGCTCAATCTCGCGCAGCGCCAGGTGCCCGTCGTCGTGCGCCTGCCCGAGTCGGCGCGTGGCGATCTGGCGCTGCTGTCGCAGCTGCCGGTGCCGGGCGCGCGCGGGCCGGTCCCGCTCGCCAGCGTCGCCACGCTGGCGATCGAGAGCGGGCCGGCGCAGATCGACCGCTACGACCGCCTGCGCAACGTCAACATCGAGGTCGAGCTGAACGGCCAGCCGCTGGGCGAGGTCGAGCAGCGCGCGCTCGCGCTGCCCAGCCTGCGGCAGCTGCCGCCGGGCGTCATCCAGAGCACCATCGGCGACGCTGAGGCGATGAACGATCTGTTCGCCAGCTTCGGCCTGGCGATGGCCACCGGCGTGCTGTGCATCTACATCGTGCTGGTGCTGCTGTTCAAGGACTTCGTGCAGCCGGTGACGATCCTGGGCGCGCTGGTGCTGTCGATCCCGGGCGCCTTCCTCGCCCTCTTCGTCACGCAGTCGGCGCTGTCGATGCCGTCGATGATCGGGCTCATCATGCTGATGGGCATCGCGACCAAGAACTCGATCCTGCTGATCGACTACGTCGTCATCGCGCGCCGCGACCACGGGCTGGCGCGCTTCGACGCCATCCTCGACGCCTGCCGCAAACGCGCGCGGCCGATCGTGATGACGACGATCGCGATGGGCGCGGGCATGATGCCGATCGCACTGGGCATCGGCGTCGACCCGAGCTTCCGCAGCCCGATGGCGATCGTCGTCATCGGCGGGCTGATCACCTCGACCTTCCTCAGCCTGCTCGTGATCCCGGTGCTGTTCAGCCTCGTGGACGACGCGGTGCAGGGCGTGCAGCGGCGCCTGCGCCGGCAGGCGAAGGCGGCGCCGGCGGCGGAGGCCGGCGCATGACGCGCCGCATCCCGCCGCCGATCCGTACGCTGCTGCTGACGCGGCGGCGGCTGCTGCAGGCCGGTGCGGCCTGTCTGGGCGCGGCGGCGGCGTGGCCGCTGCGCGCGCGGGCGGCGCACGAGACCGTCGATCTCGAATGGCACGACGCCGCGCGCGACCGCGCCGTGCCGGCGCGCCTGTACCGGCCGCACGACGGCAACGCGCTGCCGCTGGTCGTGTTCTCGCACGGCATCGGCGGCTCGCGCTTCGGCTACAGCTACCTCGGCCGCCACTTCGCCGACCGCGGCGTCGCCAGCCTGCACCTGCAGCACGTCGGCAGCGACCGCAGCCTGTGGGGCGGCAATGTCTTCGATCTCGTCGGCCGGCTGCAGGCGGCGGCGCAGGACGGCGAGGCGGTGGCCCGGGTGCACGACCTGCGCTTCGCGCTCGACCGTCTGCTGGGCGACGACGCCGGCGCGCGCATCGACGCCAGCCGCATCGTCGCCGCCGGCCACAGCTACGGCGCCAACACCGCGCTGCTGGCGTCGGGCGCGCGTGTCACGCGCGACGGCCAGGCGGTCACCCTGCGCGACGCCCGCGTGAAGGCCACGATCGCGATCAGCGCGCCGCCGTTCTACGGCGAGGACGACCTCGAGCGCATCCTCGGGCCGATGACGCTGCCCAGCCTGCACGTGACGGCGACCGAGGACGTGATCCGCATCCCGGGCTTCTGGTCCGGCGCCGACGACCGCGTCGCCGTCTTCGACGCCGTCGGCAGCACACGCAAGTGGCTGGCGGTGTTCGACGGCGGCTCGCACAGCATCTTCACCGACCGCCGCGGCACCGGTGACCCGGTGCGCAACGCGCAGGTCAAGGACGCCACGCGCGAACTCGCGCTGGCGTTCGTGCGCGCCGTGTTCGACGGTGACGACGGCGGCCTGCGCCGCTGGCCGGGACGGCACGCGGAGATCGTCGCCCGCTTCGTCGGCGCCTGAGGCCGGCGCCGGACCGCCGCGCCAGGGCGCGGGCCGGGGGCGCCGCGGAGGCGGATCGGCGTGGACAATGCGCGCATGAACGTGTTCGTCCTCTGCACCGGCCGCTGCGGCTCGATGACACTCGTCGAAGCCTGCAAGCACATCCGCAACTTCAGCGCCGCGCACGAGTCGCGCACCGGACTGCTCGGTGCCGACCGGCTCGCCTTCCCGCCGAACCACATCGAGGTCGACAACCGGCTGTCGTGGTTCCTTGGCCGGCTCGACCGCGCGTACGGGACCGAGGCCTTCTACGTGCACCTCAGACGGGACCGCACCGCGACGGCGGCGAGTTACGCCAAGCGCCATGGCAAGGGCATCATGGATGCCTACGCCGGCAAACGCGCGATGCTGCTGCACCTGCCGCGCGGCACCGACCCGATGGCGATCGCGCTCGACTACGTCGACACGGTAACCGCCAACATCGAGGCCTTCCTGAAGGACAAGCCACGCCGGATGGACTTCGAGATCGAGCACGCGGGGCGCGACTTCCCGCGGCTGTGCGAGTCGATCACGGCCGAGATCGACCTGACGGCCGCGCTGCGCGAGTTCGACGCCCGCCACAATGCCAGCTGAAGCGCGCACGCGGCAGGCCGGTCCGCTGCGAGGCGCCGCATGGCCGCTGCTGGCGGCGGCCGCCATCGCCGGCTGCGCCGGCGGGCCGCCCCAGCGCGACGGGCCGGGCGACACACCGCCACCCGGCCTCGACCGCGTGCCCGACGCCGTGCCGCGCGTCGAGCCGCTGCGTGTCGGCGGGCCGAACAAGCCCTACACGGTGCTCGGGCGGCGCTACGTGCCGCTGGCCGAGGACCGGCCGCTGCGCGATTTCGGCGGCGCGTCGTGGTACGGCGCCAAGTTCCACGGCCGGCCGACCGCGCTCGGCGAAACCTACGACATGTACGCGATGACGGCGGCGCACAAGACGATGCCGCTGCCGAGCTACGCGCGCGTGCGCAACCCTGCGACCGGTCGCGAGATCGTCGTGCGCGTGAACGACCGCGGCCCCTTCGTCGATGGCCGTGTGATCGACCTCAGCTACACCGCGGCGCGGCGCCTGGGCGTGCTGCGCGGCGTCACGCCGGTGGAGGTCGAGCGCATCACGCACGCGGAGATCCGCGCGGGGCTCTCGCGTCGCGACGCGGCCGATTCACGTGTCGAGGCCGTCGCTGCAGCGCCACCGCAGGCGCCCTTCGACGCGCCGGTCGCGGTGGACGACGGCGCTGCGGCCCGCGATACCGCGGACGGCTGGTGGCTGCAGCTCGGCGCCTTCCGCGATCCGGCGGGCGCGGCCCAGCTGCTGCGGCTGCTGCGTGCGCAGGCTGGCTGGCTGGCGGCGCGCGAGCAGGCCGATGACGGCTGGTCCCGCGTGCAGGCCGGGCCCTTCGGATCGCGCGCCGCCGCCGAGGCGGCCGCCGCCCGCCTGACCGACGCACTGCCACTGGACGCCCTGCTGATCGCCCCGCGCTGACCTCGGCGTGGCCGGAGCCTCCCGCGGAGCGTCTGGGCCGGCAGCATCCCTAGTTCATCACCCGTCGTGCCGCGCGGCCCGACGACGCCGACGTTAGGGTCGGAGTCGATCCCGCAGCCACCCCCGAGACCCGCCATGCCCGCCGCCCCGATCACCTTCGTCATCCCCGGCCAGCCGCCCGCCCGCCGCGGCGGCGGGGCGCCTCCGCCGGCCGGTGGCCTGCCCGGCCGCGTCAAGGCCGCGGTCCGCGTGGGCGCCCGGCGCGCCGGCGGCGAGGTCACGCGCGTCAGCGCGGTGCCGGGCGAGGACGTCGTCGTGCTGCACATGGCCGGCGGCCCCGCGCTCGTGCTGCACCCGGAGACGGCGCGCGACCTGCTGCTCGGCCAGGGCCGCACCAGGCGCGGCGCCGGCTTCCCCGACGAAGTGCCGGTGCCGGCCCAGTTGCGCTGGCAGGGCCTGGAGCAGGCGGCGCCTGCGCGCACGCGCGGCTTCCTCGGCGACGTGCTGCTGCGGACGGTCGAGGTGCTGACCGGTCTGGGCAAGGACGACGCCGCGCGCTTCGTCGCCAGCCGAGTGGTGGCGCATGTCGACGGCCAGGTCGACGCCGGCGTCTACGCACTGTCGCCGCAGGCCCTCCCGCGCCTGAAGGACCACGGCAAGCGGCTCGACCGCATCGACCCCGCGCAGGCCGCCGCCGGGCCGCTGCTGGTGCTGCTGCACGGCACCTTCGTCGACACCGCGAGCACCTTCGCCAAGTGGTGGACGATGCACCCGGGCACGGTACGCGCGCTGTTCGACCACTACGGCGGGCGCGTCTTCGCGCTCGACCATCCGACCCTCGGCACGAGCCCGATCGGCAACGCGCTGACGCTGGTGCAGGCGCTGCCCGACGGCGCGCGGCTGCACCTGGCGACGCACTCGCGTGGCGGCCTGGTGGCCGAGGTGCTGGCGCGCGTGTGCGGGCAGCGCGGCGCGCTGGACGCGGACGAGCTGGCGCACTTCGCCGGCGCGGCGCACACCGAGCACCGGCGCGAGCTCGTCGCACTGGCGCGCCTGGTCAAGGAGCGCGGCATCGTCGTCGAGCGCGTCGTGCGCGTCGCCTGCCCGGCGCGCGGCACGCTGCTCGCCTCGAAGCGGCTCGACGCCTACCTGTCGGTGCTGAAGTGGACGCTGGAGCTGGCCGGCGTGCCGGTCGCGCCGCCGGTGCTGGGCTTCCTGACCGAGGTCGCGCGCCAACGCCGCGACCCGAAGGAGCTGCCCGGGCTGGCCGCCATGCTGCCCGACAGCCCGATGGTGCGCTGGCTCAACGGTGTCTCGTCGGCCGACGACGGCGCCATCGCCGGCGACCTGCGCGTCGTCGCCGGCGACCTCGAGGGTGATTCGCTCGGCAGCTGGGTCAAGACGCTGCTGGCCGACGCCTTCTACTGGACCGACAACGACATCGTCGTGCAGACGCGCTCGATGTACGGCGGCACGCCGCGCCGCGGCGGCGCGAGCTTCCTGCTCGACCAGGGCGGCAAGAGCACCCACTTCAACTACTTCGCCAATCCGCGCACCGCCGGCGCGGTGGCCGACGCGCTGATGCTGGACCGCCCGAGCGGCTTCCGCCCGATCGGCCCGCTGAGCTGGGCCGGCGCCGACAGCTCGGGGGTACGCGCCGCGCGCGCGCCGGGCGCCGACGCGCCGCCGCCGCACGAGCGGCCGGCGGTGTTCCTGCTGCCCGGCATCCTGTGCAGCCACCTGAAGGCCGACGGCCAGCGGATCTGGCTCAGCTGGCGCCTCGTCGGCGGTCTCGGCCGCCTGGCCTGGCGACCGCCGGACGACGGCACGGTGCAGCCCGACGGGCCGATCGGGATGTTCTACGACGACCTGGCCGACCACCTGGCCGCGACGCACGAGGTCATCCCCTTCGCCTTCGACTGGCGGCGTCCGATCGAGGACGAGGCGGCGCGCCTGGCCACGGCCGTCGGGCGCGCGCTCGACGCGCGCGACGCCA
>CAZQPN010000089.1:0-8560 GCA_964595215.1 uncultured Rubrivivax sp.
AGGCCACCGACGGCCAGGCGCGCGCGCGCGGCGTGCGCAGCGGGCTGCTGTCGGTGGCCGAGGCCGACCTCGACTGGCGGCTCGATCCGCTGTGGCCCGGCATGCCGGCCACGCCGCAGATGGCGGCCAGCCCCGGCGCCGCCCCACCCTGGGGCCTGCGCGCGACGGTGCGCGACCTGCGTCATGGCGAACCCGGCCAGGTCCGCGCGCTGACGCGGCTGGTGGCGACGCTCGACGGCAGCCCGGCCTCGCACCGGCTGAGCATCGACGCCGCCGCGCCGCTGGTCCCGCCCGAGACGCTGACCCGCGGCCTGGGGCTGGCGCCGGCGGCGGGCACGCAATTGGCGCTGCGTGCCGACGGCGGCTGGCTGGCCGAGCCTGACGGCGCCGGCTTCGCCTGGCGCGGGCGCATCGACCGGCTGACCGTCGGCGACATCGTCGACCCGGCGCCGGTGGCCGCCACGGGCGAGGTGCCGGGCGCGTCCGTCGCGGCCGGCGCACCCTGGCTCGCGCTGGCCGACCTCGGGCTCGGCCTGCGCCTGGCGGCCGACGGCCAGTTGCTTTCAGCGCGCGCCGAGCCGGGTCGCGCCGACCTCGCCGGGGGCCTGCGGCTGCGCCTGGACGAAGCCGCCTACGACGCGCCGACGGCCACGCGCGGCGAGCGCCTGCAGCTGGTGGCCGAACTCGAGCCGGTCACCGTGGCACCCTTCCTCGCCCGCGCCCAGCCCGACATGGGCTGGGCGGGCGACCTGCGCGCCGGTGCGAGCATTGCCTGGCGCATCGACGACGGCGTCAGCGCCGACGTTGTGATCATGCGCCAAGGCGGCGACCTGCAGGTCAAGGACATCGCCGACCAACCGCTCGCGCTCGGCCTGAGCGACCTGCGCCTGGCGCTGACCGCGCGCGACGGCGAGTGGCTGTTCACCCAGAGCCTGGCGGGCCGGACGCTGGGCGAACTCGGCGGCGTGGTGCGGCTGCGCACCGACCGGTCCGCCCCCCTGCCCGGCCCCGATGCGCCGCTGGACGGCGCGGTGCAGGCGCGCGTGGCCGACCTCGGCGTCTGGGGCGCCTGGCTGCCGCCGGGTTGGCGGCTGCAGGGCATGCTGCAGACCTCGGCGAGCTTCGGCGGGCGCCTCGGGGCGCCGCAGGTCGAGGGCACGCTCGATGGCAGCGGGCTGGGCGTGCGCAACCTGCTGCAGGGCGTGCATGTGCGCGACGGCGACGTGCGCCTGCGCCTGGCCGGCGAACGCGCCACCGTCGAGCGCTTCGTGCTGAACGCCGGCGACGGCGAGCTGCGGATCACCGGCGGGGCGACGCTCGGCGCCGATCCGGAGGTCGAGCTGGCCATGCAGGCCGATCGTTTCCAGGTGCTCGGGCGCATCGACCGCCGGCTGATCGCCAGCGGCAACGCAACGCTGGCGCTGGACCGCGACCGCCTGCGGCTGCTCGGCAACCTCGGCGTCGACGAAGGCCTGTTCGACATCAGCCGTGCCGACGCACCGACGCTGGACGACGACGTCTTCGTGCGCCGCCCCGGCACCCCGCCGCCCGCGCCGCCGGCACCGGCGGGCGCGCCGGGCCGGCTGATCGAGGTCGACCTGCGCATCGCGCTGGGCGAGCAGCTGCGGCTGCGCGGCCGCGGGCTGGATACGCGGCTGGCCGGCGACCTGCGCTTCAGCCTGCCCGGCGGCCGGCCGACGCTGGTCGGCCAGGTGCGGACCGTCGGCGGCACCTACGCCGCGTACGCGCAGAAGCTGGCCATCGAACGCGGGCTGATCAGCTTCACCGGCCCGCCCGACACGCCGCGCCTGGACATCCTGGCGCTGCGGCCCGGCCTGGACGTCACGGTCGGCGTGGCGATCACCGGGCCGGCGTCCGCGCCGCGCGTGCGGCTGTACTCGGACCCGGACATGGGCGACAGCGAGAAGCTGTCGTGGCTGGTGCTCGGCCGCGACCCGGGGACGGTCGACCGTGCCGACACCGCGCTGCTGCAACGCGCCGCGCTGGCGCTGCTGGCGGGCGAGGAGCCCAGCCCCGCAGACGACCTGATCCGGCGCTTCGGCATCGACGAGTTCTCGGTGCGCCAGGGCGACGAGGCCGAGGGCGAGACCATCGTGTCGCTGGGCAAGCAGATCTCGGACCGCTGGTACCTGGGCTACGAGCGCAGCGTCAACGCAGCCACCGGCACCTGGCAACTGATCTACCGCGCGGCCAAGCGTTTCACGCTGCGGCTGCAGTCCGGGGTGGACAACTCGGTCGACGCGATCTGGGTCTGGCGCGTCGAGTAGCCGCGCGACGCTGCATGGGACAATCCGGCCTGTCTTTGCTGTCTCTCCGTAGTTCAATGGATAGAACGGCCGCCTCCTAAGCGGCAGATACAGGTTCGATTCCTGTCGGAGGGACCATCCGTCACGGTGGCCGGGCGCCGCACCGTCAGGCCGTGGCGAGCAGGACAGCTTTCGACGACAGACCCTCACCGATGATCGACAAGTTCGTCCCGACCCCCGCCGCCGCGTTGGCCGACGTGCCCGACGGCGCCACCGTGATGATCGGCGGCTTCGGCCCCGCGGGCCTGCCCGACGAACTGGTCGAGGCGCTGATCGACCAGGGCGCCAAGGACCTCACGATCGTCAACAACAACGCCGGCAACGGCGACACCGGCCTGGCCGCGTTGCTGGCCGCCGGCCGCGTGCGAAAGATCATCTGCAGCTTTCCGCGCCAGGCCGACTCCTGGCACTTCGACCGCCTGTACCGGGCCGGGCAGATCGAGCTCGAGCTGGTGCCGCAGGGCAACCTGGCCGAGCGCATCCGCGCCGCAGGCGCCGGCATCGGCGCCTTCTTCACGCCGACGGGCGTCGGTACCGAGCTCGCGCGCGGCAAGGAGACGCGCGAGATCGGCGGCCGCATGCACGTGCTCGAGCACCCGATCCACGCCGACGTCGCGCTGATCAAGGCCGAGCGCGGCGACCGCTGGGGGAACCTGACCTACCGCATGACGGCGCGCAACTTCGGCCCGGTGATGGCGATGGCCGCGCGGCTCACCGTGGCCACGGTGCACGAGGTCGTCGAGCTCGGTGCGCTCGACCCGGAGGCCGTCGTCACACCGGGCCTCTTCGTGCAGCGGGTGGTCCCGGTGCCGCGCCGGTCGACCGGCGCTGGCGGTGCCGCCGCGCGCAAGGCAGACTGACCCGATGGCCGACCACCAGCCCTGGACCCGTGCGCAGATGGCGGCGCGCGTCGCGCGCGACATCCCCGACGGCGCCATCGTCAACCTCGGCATCGGGCTGCCGACACTGGTCGCCGACCACCTGCCGGAAGACCGCGAGATCGTGCTGCACAGCGAGAACGGGGTGCTCGGCATGGGCCCGGCACCGGCGCCCGGGGCCGAGGACTTCGACCTCATCAACGCCGGCAAGCAGCCGGTGACGCTGCGGCCCGGCGGCTGCTTCTTCCACCACGCCGACAGCTTCGCGATGATGCGCGGCGGCCACCTGGACATCTGCGTGCTCGGCGCCTTCCAGGTCGCCGGCAGCGGTGACCTGGCGAACTGGCACACCGGCGCGCCGGACGCGATCCCGGCGGTCGGCGGCGCGATGGACCTGGCGATCGGCGCCAAGCAGACCTGGGTGATGATGGAACACCGCACGAAGGCGGGCGAACCCAAGATCGTGCCGGCCTGCACCTATCCGCTGACCGGGCTCGGCTGCGTGCGCCGCGTCTACACGGACCTGGCGGTGATCGAACTGCGCGGCGGCGCCGCGCGCGTGCTGGACACCTGCCCGGGGCTGACGGCCGAGGCCTTGCAGGCGATGACGGGCGTGCCCCTGGATTTCTGATCGCCGCTGGTGCGGGCGGCCGGCGCGCCGTCGTCGACTTTTTGTGCGATTTGTCACGCTGCCGCGGCCAGCCGTGTCTACCATCGGGCGATGGCCGACTTTGACGACTCGTCGCTCTGGCGCATCAGCGCCTTCGAGCGCGAACGCGCGTCCGGCCAGGCGGCGGGCGGACCGACGACGCTGCTGCCGACCACGCTGCTGGCCGACCTGGAGCGGCTGCGACCGCGCGCCACCGGCGGCGAGGACGTTCTCGAGGTGGTCGCCGCGTGCCAGCGCCATCGCGAGGCGGCGCTGCTCTACCTGGGCTGCGGGCCGAGCGTGTGGCCGGTGACGCTGTTCCCGGCCCGCTCCCTCTACCACTCGCCGCGCGCGGTGGCCGACGCCGGACCGGCGGACGCGCTCGGGCGGCTCCGCCTGCTCGGCATCGAGCCGCCGGGCGTGCGACCGCCGGGCGACCGCCGCCACGAGCGCGTAGCGCGCACCGACCTGTACCGCCCGCTTGGCGAGTTGCTGTGGGCGCTGGCCCTGCATGGACCGCGCCACGCCCTGCTCGGCGCGATCCCTGGCGACGCGCGCTTTCGGCTGGCGGCGGGCATCGACGCGGCGGCACTGCCCCGCAGCGGCGCGATCGCGCCCTCGCTGGCCCGGCTGCACACGACCAGCGCCGGCCTGCGCGACATTGCCGGCTGGCCCGGGATGAGCCTGGAGCGCGCCGGGCGCCTGCTCAACGGCCTGTACCTGACCGGCTCGCTGATCGTGCTGCGCCATCCGGACGCCGGCCGGCGCGAGGCCTCAAGCCTCTGGTGGCCCTGGCTGTCACGCCGCCGCTGACACCCGCAATGACGCGGGCGTCTGACGCCGACCGGTGTCAGGTCGCCGCGCCGAGGCCGCCGTTGCGCATCGCACGCGACAGCAGCAGCACCGGCAGCAGACCGACGGCAACGATCGCCAGCGACGGCAGCGCCGCCTCCCCCAGCCGCTCGTCGCGCGCGAAGTTGTAGGCGACGACGGCCAGGGTGTCGCTGCCGAAGGGCCGCAGCATCAGCGTCGCCGGCAGTTCCTTCATGACGTCGACGAAGACCAGCAGGGCGGCGGCGAGCGCCGAGCGCTGCAGCAGCGGCAGGTGCAGGCGCCAGAAGATGCGCGCCCGGCCGGTGCCGAGCAGGCGCGCCGTCTCGTCGACGTTGGGGCTGATGCGCGCATAGCCGGCCTGCACCGACTGCAGCGCCACCGCCGAGAAGCGCGACATGTAGGCCACCATCAGACCGAACACGGTGCCGGTGACGACGGCCACGAGCGGCATCCCGGGCAGCAGCGCCTGCAGCGGCGCCAGCGGCAGCAGCACGCCAACGGCGATCACCGCGCCGGGCACCGCGTAGCCGAGCGACAGCAGGGCGGCAGCCGCCCCCAGCGGCCCCGGTGCCCGACCGCGGCCGCCGGCCGGCCGCAGCGCGAAGCCCAGCGCGAGCGCCAGCGCGGTGGCCAGCAGCGCCGCCATGCCGGCAAGGCGGAAGCTGGCCCAGGCCCACTCGACGAAGCGGCCCAGCGGCAGGCCGAACTCGGCGTAGCGCACCTCCTGCGCCAGCATCCACAGCAGCCAGCCGACCGGCAGCACGAAGCCCAACAGCACCGGTGCCGCACACAGCAGCCAGGCGGCGACGGCTGCCCCGCGGCGCAGTCGCGCGGGGCCGGCCTCGTCGGCCCCGCCGGCGCGCCGCGTCGATGCGAAGCGCATGCGGCGCTGCGCGCGGCGCTCCAGCCACAGCAGCAGGCCAACGACGGCAAGCAGCACCGACGCCAGTTGCGCCGCCGCCACCGGATCGTCCATCACCAGCCAGGCGCGGAAGATGCCGGTCGAGAAGGTGGCAAGGCCGAAGTAGGCGCCGACGCCATAGTCGGCCAGCGTCTCCATCACGGCCAGCGCA
Organism: uncultured Rubrivivax sp.; assembly: GCA_964595215.1. GTDB lineage: Bacteria > Pseudomonadota > Gammaproteobacteria > Burkholderiales > Burkholderiaceae_C > Rubrivivax. The sequence continues at coordinate 5,762 of CAZQPN010000089.1, forward strand.
GCGCCGGCGGTGATCGCCGGGCGCGCCAGCGGCAAGGCGACGGCCACGATGCGACGCCGCAGCCCGGCGCCGAGCAGTCGCGCCGCCTCGAGCAGGTGTCCGGCGCGCTCGCCGAGCGCGGTGCGCGTCAGCAGGTAGACGTAGGGATAGAGCGCCAGCACGAACAGGATCACCGCCCCGCCCAGGCTGCGCACGTCCGGCCACAGCGGCCCGCGCGTGCCCAAAGCGCTGCGCAGCGCCGTCTGCAGCGGGCCGCTGAATTGCAGTGCGTCGGTCCAGGCATACGCCAGCACGTACGCCGGCATCGCCAGCGGCAGCAGCAGCGCCCACTCGAAGCTGCGCCGGCCCGGGAAGTCGAACAGCGTCACCGCGGCCGCCGTCGCGGTGCCGAGCACGACGACGCCGACAGCGACCCCGCCGGCCAGCAGCGCCGACTGCGCCGCGTAACCGCCGAGCACCGTGCCGGCTTGGTGGCGCAGCGTGGCCAGCGCCTGCGCGTCGAGCGCGAACCAGGCGCCCAGCACGGCCACCACCGGCAGCGCAAGCGCCAGGCACAACAGGGTCAGCGCGGCGCGCATGGGGCTTGCTGCATGTCAATGCGGGAGGTAATACGAACCATCCTCATTCTTGAAGCCTGGCTATCATAGGGGCATGTTCCTGCAGGTCGAATCGGTCTCGGTGCAGTACGCGTCCGCGGACGCCCGGCCGGCTGTCGAGCGCGCCAGTTTCGCGCTGGCGGCGGGCGAGATCGGCGTGCTGATCGGCCCGTCGGGCTGCGGCAAGACGTCGCTGCTGCGGGCGGTTGCGGGCCTCGAGCGCTGCCGCACCGGGTGCATCCGCGTCGCCGGCGAGACGCTGGACGATGCCGATGCCGGCGTGCACATGGCCCCCGAGGCGCGCCGCATCGGCATGGTGTTCCAGGACTACGCGCTCTTTCCCCATCTCAGCGTGGCCGACAACATCGCCTTCGGGCTGCATCACCTCGGGCGCAGCGAGCGCGCCGAGCGCGTGCGCCGCATGCTCGACCTCGTGGGGCTGGCCCATGCGGCCCGGCGTGCGCCACACCAGCTCTCCGGCGGCCAGCAGCAGCGCATCGCGCTGGCGCGCGCGCTGGCGCCGGAGCCGCGCCTGCTGCTGCTCGACGAGCCCTTCTCCAGCCTCGACGTCGACCTGCGCGAGCATCTGGCACAGGAGCTGCGCGCCATCCTCAAGCACAGCGGCACCACGGCGTTGTTTGTCACGCACGATCAGATGGAGGCCTTTGCGCTCGGCGACGCGATCGGCGTCATGAACGGCGGCCGGCTGGAACAGTGGGGCGACGCCTACACGCTCTACCACCGACCGGCGACGCGATTCGTCGCCCGCTTCATCGGCCACGGCGTGTTCACGCCGGCGGAGATCGTCTCCTGCGCCCACGGGCCCTGCGTGCACACGCCGTTCGGCGAACTCGACGACCCGGCCGAGTGCCCGCTGCCCGAGGCCTACCCGGACGGCCGCTGCGACCTGTTGCTGCGCGCCGACGACGTCATCCACGACGACGCCAGTCCGGTCAAGGCGCGCATCGAACGCAAGGCCTTTCGTGGCTCGGAGTTCCTGTACACGTTGCGCCTGGCCAGCGGCGAGCAGGTCATGGCGCACGTGCCCTCGCACCACGACCATGCGGTGGGCGAATGGATCGGGATCCGGCCGGCGGTCGACCACGTGGTGACCTTCCCGCGCGAGCCGGCGGCGCAGGTTCACCCGGCCTGAGGCCGGTGCCTGCGCGCATTCCGGCGCGCAGCGGCTGAACTTTGTCCACTTCCGCGGCTCCATCATGGTGGTCGGTTCTATACTGGAACCGGTACGGCATGCCCGGGCGGCCCGGGTGGTGCATGGACCACTCGGAGGGCGTGAACGTATGAGCGGCAAGGTCAAGATGGTGGGTCTGCTGGCGGTCGGCGCCCTCGCCGGGGCACTGACGACGATGCAGTTGCAGGCCAACGCCCGCAACGCGCTCGGACCGCTGCCGCTGGAGGAGATGCAGCAACTGGCCGCCGTGTTCGGCATCGTGAAGAACGAGTACGTCGAGCCCGTCGACGAGAAGAAGCTGATCTCCGACGCCATCGCCGGCATGGTGGCCGGCCTCGACCCCCACTCGCAGTACTTCGACAAGAAGAGCTTCAAGGAATTCCGCGAGAGCACCGGCGGCAAGTTCGTCGGCATCGGCATCGAGATGAGCATGGAGGACGGCCTGGTCAAGGTCGTCTCGCCGATCGAAGGGTCCCCGGCCTTCCGAGCCGGCCTCAAGCCGGGCGACCTGATCACCCGCATCGACGACACCGCGGTCAAGGGCCTGAGCGTGAACGACGCCGTCAAGCGCATGCGCGGCGAGCCCAACACCAAGGTCGATCTGATGGTGTTCCGCAAGGCCGAGAACCGCACCTTCCCGGTCACCATCGTGCGCGAGGAGATCCGCGTGCAGAGCGTGCGCGCGCGCATCGTCGACCCGGGCTACGGCTGGGTGCGCGTGAGCCAGTTCCAGGACCGCACGGTCGACGACTTCGTGCGCAAGGTCGAGGACCTGTACAAGCAGGACCCCAACCTGAAGGGCCTGGTGCCCGACCGGCGAAACGACCCGGGCGGGCGGCTCGACGGCGCGATCGCGCTGTCCGCCGCATTCCTGCCGCAGGATGCCGTCGTCGTGTCGACCAACGGCCAGATCGACGAGTCGCGCGCGACCTTCCGCGCCAGCCCCGAGTACTACGTGCGGCGCGGCTCCGATCCGCTGCGCCGTCTGCCCGCGGCGGTCAAGACCGTGCC
>CAZQPN010000090.1:0-8538 GCA_964595215.1 uncultured Rubrivivax sp.
CCAGCCGCGCAGCTGGACCGACCACCTGCTGTGGCACCACGCGGCGCACACGGTCGACTTGTTCGCCTGGCAGGCCGGCAGCCCGATCGTGCAGGCGAACGCGATCCAGGGGCCGATCCATCCCGAGCTGAAGATCGCGATGGACATGTCGATCCAGCTCAAGGCCGCGAACGGCGCGATCTGCACGCTGTCGCTGTCGTTCAACAACGACGGCCCGCTGGGCACCTTCTTCCGCTACATCGGCGACACCGGCACCTACATCGCGCGCTACGACGACCTGTTCAACGGCCGTGACGAGAAGATCGACGTGTCGCAGGTCGACGTCTCGATGAACGGCATCGAACTGCAGGACCGCGAGTTCTTCGCCGCCATCCGCGAGGGCCGCGAGCCGAACGCCAGCGTCGCCCAGGTGCTGCCCTGCTACCAGGTGCTGCACCGGCTGGAGCAGCAGCTGGCGGCCTGACCCTCCCAAGGTTTTCCCTGTCCGTGCCGCCGCGGCGCCACGCGTTGAGTCCCTTCCCGTTCCACCACACGATCCGGAGACACCGATGAACATCACCCGCAAGACCTTCCTCGCCGCCATCGCCGGCGCCGCCGCGCTGGCCGTCGCCCCCGCGGCGATGGCGCAGAACGTGACACTGCGCTTCCACCAGATGCTGCCGCCGCAGGCGACGATCCCGTCCAAGGCCATCAAGCCCTGGGCCGAGAAGGTCGAGAAGGAAAGCGGCGGGCGCATCAAGATCCAGCGTTTCGATGCGATGGCTCTGGGCGGCAAGCCGCCCGAGCTGTTCGACCAGGCCAAGGACGGTGTCGTCGACGTCATCTGGACGGTGCTCGGCTACACGCCAGGCCGCTTCCCGAAGAGCGAGGTGTTCGAGCTGCCGTTCTCGGTCGGCAGCGCCGAGGCGGGCTCGAAGGCGTTCCAGGAGTACGTCACGAACAACGCGATGGACGAGTTCAAGGACGTCAAGCTGATCGCCGTGCACGTGCACGGCCCGGGCCTGATCCACAGCAAGGACCCGGTGACCAAGCTCGAGGACCTGAAAGGCATGAAGGTGCGTGGCGGCTCGCGCGTCATCAACATCATGCTCGAGCAGCTCGGCGCCACGCCGATCGGCATGCCGGTGCCGGCGGTCGGCGAGGCGCTGTCCAAGGGCGTGATCAGCGGCACGACCATCCCCTGGGAGGTCGTGCCCGCCGTCAAGGTGCAGCAGATCGTCAAGAACCACACCGGCTTCAGCGGCGACAAGGGGCTGTACACCCAGACCTTCGCGGTGGCGATGAACAAGGCGGCCTACGACAAGCTGCCGGCCGACCTGAAGAAGGTCATCGACGACAACAGCGGCATGGCCGCCGCGGCGCTGTTCGGCCGCGCGATGGACGAAGGCGACAAGGCCGGCCTGGCGCTGGCGCAGAAGGCCGGCAACAACGTCATCACGCTCGACGCCGCCGAAACCCAGCGCTGGCAGCGTGCCGCCGCCGGGACGCGTGCGGTCTGGTACCGCGAAGTGTCCCAGAAGGGGTTCGACGGCCAGAAGCTCGCGGCCGAGGCCGAAGCGCTGATCGCCAAGCACTCGAAGTGATCCGCCGGCCCCGCGCCGGGGCCTTCTGACCGCGGGGCGGCCCGGCCGTCCCGCCCACACCCATGAACAGCGTCGTCTACGGCATCAGCCGCGCCATGGCCTGGTTCGGTGGCCTCGTGCTGGCTGCGATCGCGCTGATGAGCGTGGCCAGCATCACCGGCCGCGCGCTCAGCGGCATGGGCCTGGGGCCGGTCCCGGGCGACTTCGAACTGGTCGAGGCCGGCACCGCGCTGGCGGTGTTCTGCTTCCTGCCCTGGGCGCACCTGAGGCGCGGCCACGCGACCGTCGACCTGTTCTGGAACGCCTTTCCGTCCTGGCTGCAGCGCGTGCTCGAGACCGTCGCCGACGCGCTGATGCTCGTCGTGTGGCTGCTGCTGGTCTGGCGCATGGGCGTGTCGATGATCGACTACCGCGGCTACGGCGAGGTGACCTTCATCCTGCAGTTCCCGGTCTGGTGGGGCTACGCGGTGGCCATGGTGCCGGCGGTCGGCGGCTGCATCGTCTACCTGTGGCGGCTGCTCGAGGACCTGGGCGTCGTCTCGCCGCCGGCCGGCTTCACGACCGCCGGCGGAGCGCACTGATGAAACGGCCGCCGGCCCACTTCGTACGCGCCCCCCAGGGGGCGCGTGCCTCCCTTGGGGCGGTCTGGCGGGAGGCGCGATGGACCCGCTGACCCTGGCCGGCTGGTCCTTCCCGGCCCTGCTGCTGCTGATCTTCCTGCGCGTGCCGATCGGCCTGTCGATGCTGTTGCTCGGCCTGACCGGCTCGTACCTGATCTACGGCAGCGCCGCGCCGCTGCTCAACCAGATGAAGACGCTGGCCTACGGCACCTTCTCGACGCACTCGCTGTCGATCGTGCCGCTGTTCCTGCTGATGGGCCAGTTCGCGACGCTGGGCGGCATGTCGCAGGCCTTGTTCAAGGCCGCCGAGGCCTTCATCGGGCATCGCCGCGGCGGTGTCGGCATGGCCGCGGTCGGCGCCTGCGCCGGCTTCGGGTCGATCTGTGGCTCGTCGCTGGCCACCGCGGCGACGATGGGCCAGGTCGCGCTGCCCGAACTCAAGCGCGCCGGCTACAGCGGCGCGCTGTCCACCGGCCTGCTGGCCGCCGGCGGCACGCTGGGCATCCTGATCCCGCCGTCCATCGTGCTCGTGATCTACGCCATCCTGGCCGAGCAGAACATCGCCAAGATGTTCGCCGCCGCCTTCGTGCCCGGCATCCTGGCGGCACTGGGCTACATGGTCGTCATCAACCTGTACGTGCGCATCTCGCCGACCTCGGCCGGCGAGATCGAGCCGCTGCCGTGGTCCGAGCGCATGCAGGCGCTGGTCGCGGTATGGCCGGTGCTGGTGATCTTCCTGATCGTCATCGGCGGCATCTACACCGGTGTCTTCACGCCCACCGAGGGCGCGGCCGTCGGCGCCGTGGCCACCGGGCTGCTGGCCTGGCAGCGCGGCGGCCTGCACGGCAACAAGCTGCGCGAGGCCTTCGAGGCCACCGCCGGCGGCACCGCGATGGTGTTCCTGATCGTGCTCGGCGCGGCGGCCTACAACAGCTTCCTGGCCCTGTCGCAGCTGCCGCAGGAACTCGCCGGCTGGGTCGGCGACCAGGGCTTCGGCCCCTACCAGGTGCTGTGGGCGATCCTGATCTTCTACGTCATCGCCGGCTGCTTCATGGACTCGCTGTCGATGATCCTGCTGACGATCCCGATCTTCTTCCCGATGATCTCGGGGCTGGATTTCGGCTTGACGCCGGAGGAGACGGCGATCTGGTTCGGCGTGCTGGTGCTGATCGTGGTCGAGGTCGGGCTCATCACGCCACCGGTGGGCATGAACCTGTTCGTGATCCAGTCGATGGCGCCGGACATCTCGATCCGGGACACCTACCGCGGTGTGCTGCCCTTCGTCGCCAGCGACCTCGCGCGCGTCGTCGTGCTGGTGCTGTTCCCGGCGATCACGTTGTTCGTGCTGCGGCTCTAGACTCGGCGCGATGAAGACACGACGCATCGCCGACCTCGAGGTCTCGGCCATCGGCCTGGGCTGCATGAACCTCAGCCACGGCTACGGTCCACCGCCACCGGCGGCCGACGCCGAGGCCCTGCTGCTGGACGCGCTGGACCGCGGCGTGACCCTGTTCGACACCGCCGCGCTGTACGGCTTCGGCACCAACGAGACGCTGGTCGGCCGCATCCTCAAGCCGCACCGCCAGCGCATCGTGCTGTGCTCCAAGGGCGGGCTGGCCGGCGAGCCGATCGGCGAAGGCGGCGCGCTCAAGCGGATCATCGATGGCCGGCCGGAGACGATCCGCCGCCACGCCGAGGAAAGCCTGCAGCGGCTGCAGACCGATGTCATCGACCTGTACTACCTGCACCGCTGGGACAAGCAGGTGCCGATCGAGGACAGCGTCGGCGCGATGGCCGACCTGGTGCGCGCCGGCAAGGTCCGCCACATCGGCCTGAGCGAGGTGTCGGCGGCCACGCTGAGGCGCGCACACGCGGTGCACCCGATCGCCGCCGTGCAGACCGAGTACTCGCTGTGGACGCGCAACGCGGAGATCGCGGTGCTGCAGGCCTGCCGCGAGCTCGGCACCGCCTTCGTCGCCTTCAGCCCGGTGGCGCGCGCCTTCCTGACCGGCACGCTGCGCGACCTGTCGGTGATCGGCCCGAAGGACATCCGCGCCACGATGCCGCGCTTCGAGCCGGCCAACTACGCCGCCAACCTGCGCCTGCTGGACACCTACGAGGTCCTGGCGCGCGAGGCCGGCTGCACGCCGGCGCAGCTGGCGCTGGCCTGGCTGCTGACGCGCGGCGAGCACGTGATCCCGATCCCCGGCACGACGAGCCGGGACCACCTGCACGAGAATCTGGGCGCACTCGATGTCACGCCGGCGCCGGCGCTTCTGGCTCGACTCGACGCGCTGATCAACGACCGCACCGTCGTCGGCCCGCGCTACAACGCCGCCACGCTGACGGAGGTCGACACCGAGGTGTTCTGACGCCGGATCCGGCACGCCGCCCACCCGGCGCCGAGGTGCCCCGGCCGACGGCCGGGGTCACGGCCCGAGGTCCTGTCCCCACTCGCGTCGCCGCGCGCGCAGGCGGTGCCGCTCGCGGTAGGCCGCCGGCGTCAGGCCGGTGGCGCGCCGGAAGACACGGCTGAGCATCGCGCGGTCCTGCCAGCCGCAGCGCTCGGCGACGCTGTCCAGCGGCAGGTAGGTCGTCTCCAGCAGCATGCGTGCCCGCGTGACCCGCAGCGCATGGGCCGTCTGCAGCGGCGTGGCATCGAAGGCGGCACGGAAGTGGCGCAGCAGCGAGCGCTCGCTGGTGCCGGCCGCGGCCGCCATCAAGGGCAGAGAGAACGGCTCGTGGAGGTGCTCCTCGAGCCATCGCCGCGCGCGCTGCAGCGTGCCGGGGCCGATCCGGGCGCGGCTGTCGTCGGCGACCGTCTGCACGAGTCGCTGGCGCTCCGGTGCGTGCACCAGCACCGCGCGCGCGGCGTCGACCAGTGACTGCAGCGCCGGCGTCGTCGCCAGCGCCGCCAGCGCACGCAAGGTCAGCTCGGTGGCCAGCGCCGGGGTGTCGGCGGTCCACAGGCGGTCGGACTGGGTCCACGCGTCGCCCACGACCAGCTCGGCGCCCGGCGCGTGGCGCAACACGCTCGGGATGAAGGGCCATGGCACCACCACCGATCGGCCCGTCAGCAGGCCGGCCTCGCCGAGCAGCGCCGACCCGGTGTACAGCGCCACCACATGCGCCCCGGCGCCGTGCGCCGCGTGCAGCCGCATGGCCGAGGCGCGGTCGCGCGCCACGAGGCGGCTGAGGTGCGCGCCACTGCGCGCGTTCCAGCCCGGCACGACGATCAGCGACGCAGCGGCGCCCGCGGCGCCAGCACTGCCCGCGTCGGCGGTCCGTCTGCGCACCCGGCCATCGGGGCTGCGCCAGCGCCAGGCCAGCGGTGCGCGCCGTGCGCCTCGCGTTGCCGCCAACGCGTTCATCATCCGCACCAGATCGACGACCGCCGCCGTTGGCCCGTCGAGCAGGTCGGGGCCGGTGAGCAACTCGACCAGCAGCGGGGCGAGGCGGCGGGCTGGCCGCGCAGGACGCGATGGGAGCATGGCGGACGGGAAGGGCGCGCGGGCACCGACGGCGGCAATGGCGGGATTGTCAACACATCTGGCGGCATCGTCGATGGCGTTGCCAAGGTGCTGCCGCCTAGAGTGAAGGGCCGATGACGCACAAGGAGTGCCCCGATGATCGCCCGCCGACAGACCCTGCACCTTCGAGATCGACTGTGCCGCACCCCGACGTCGCCCGGTCGGCGACGCTGGCTCTGCGCGACGGCCGCGGCCGCGGCCGCGCCCTGGGCCGCATGGGCGCAGGAGGGCTACCCGGCCGGGCCGCTGAGCCTGATCGTGCCCTATACCGCGGGCGGCGCCTCCGACATGGGCGCGCGCATGCTGAACACCGAGATGGCGCGCCTGCTCGGCCGGCCGGTCGTCATCGACAACGTGGGCGGAGCGGCCGGCGCGCTGGGCGTGCAGAAGCTGCTGCGCGCGCCGGCCGACGGTCACACGTTGCTGTACGGCGCGCTCAGCGAGGCGCTGCTGGTGCCGCTGGTGAATCCGCGTGTCGGTTACGGCGCCGACGAACTGCTGCCGGTGGCCTTCGCGGGCGGCACGCCGGCCGTGTTCGTCACGCGCCCCGACTTCCCGGCCTCGTCGATCGACGAGTTCATCGCGCTGGCCAAGCGCGAGCCCGGACGCTTCAGCTACGGTTCGCCCGGGGTCGGCAGCTTCCAGCACGTGGTGGGCGAGGCGTTCAAGCAGCGCGCCGGTGTCTTCATGGTGCACATCGCCTACCGCGGCGGCACGCAGATCCTGTCGGACGTCATGGGCGGGCAGGTCGACATCGGCATCACCTCGGCGGTCAATGCCGCCGGCCAGGTTGCGGCCGGGCGACTGAAGGCGATCGGCGTCACGGCCAGCGCACCGGTCGCCGCCATGCGCGACGCCCAGCCCTTCGGCACGTCGGCGCCGCTGCGCGGGCTGGCGCTCAGCACCTGGGGCGTGGTCTTCGTGCGCGCGGGCACGCCGGCACCGGTCGTCGCCCGGCTGAACGAGGCGGTCAACGCGGCGCTGATGCTGCCGGCCAACGTCAGCATGCGCCAGCGTGTCGGCGCCGAACTGCCGTCGACGATGACACCGGCGCAGACCCAGGCCTTCGTGCAGGCCGAGCGTGCGACGTACGAGGCCATCGTCAAGCGGATCCGGTTCGAGTGAAGGCCACCGCCGACGGGCCGCGCATCGGCGTGGCCGGTTTCTTTCTCGAGGCCAACCGATGGGCGCCGACGACGACCGGCGCGATGTTCGCCCAGGTCATGGACCTGGCCGGCGACGCGCTGGCCACGCAGTTGCGCGCCACGCCGCCGCGCACGCTGCCCGACATCACCGGCTTCGTCGCCGGCATGGACGCCGGCGGCGCCTGGCAGCCGGTCGCGCTGCGTGCGGCGGCGGCCTACCCCGGCGGGCCGGCCGAGCGCGCCTGGTTCGACGCCCTGCTGGCCGATCTGGACGCGCGGCTGCGCGCGGCCGGGCCGCTGGACGGCGTGTTCGTCTCGTCGCACGGGGCGGCGCTGACGACCGACGGCGACGATCCGGACGCCGAGTTCTTCGAGGCCATCCGGCGCATCGTCGGGCCCGGCGTGCCGGTGATCGCGGTGCTGGACCTGCACACCAACGTCTCGCGCCGCATGACCGACGCGCTGTCTGGCTTCGTGGCCTACCGCACCAACCCCCATGTCGACCTGCACGAGCGCGGCCAGGAGGCCGCCGCGCTGATGCGGCGCATGCTGGCCGAAGGCCCGGGCGAGGTGGCCCTCGTCAAACTGCCCTTCCTGCCGGCTTCGACCGACCAGCTCATCGCGCCGGGCACCCCCTACCAGGCACTGATCGAGGCGGGCCAGGCCGCCGTCGGCGGTGCGCTGCTGAACGTGTCCTTGTGCGGCGGGTTCCCGCTCGCGGACTGCCAGAAGTGCGGCTTCAGTGTCGTCGTCACGGCTGCATCCGGCATGCGCGCGGTCGCCGAGGCCACGGCGCAGAGGATCGCCCGCCAGGTGTGGGCGCGCCGGCAGGACTTCCTGACCCGGCTGACGCCGATGGCCGAGGCGATCCGCTTGGCCGTGGACACCGGCCTCGACCCGGCCCTGCCGCGCCTGATCCTGGCCGACGTCGCCGACAACCCGGGCGGCGGCGGCGGCGGCAACACGACGGCGCTGCTGTCGGCGCTGCTGTCGGCTGGCGCCGAGGGCGTGCTGCTCGGCGTGTTCACCGACCCCGCCCTGGCCGCCGAGGCGCACGCGCTGGGCGTCGATGCCCACTTCGGCGCGCGTTTCAACCGCGACGCCGGCGCCGACCCGTTCGCGCGGCCATTGACCCGCGACGCCCGTGTGCGGGCGCTGGCTGAAGGCCGCTTCGTCGGCCGCAAAGGGCTGCTGCGCGGCAGCGCGCAGGACATGGGCCCGAGCGCGTTGCTGGATCTCGGTGGCGTGCAGGTGGCCGTCATCAGCCAGCGCCAGCAGTTGCTCGACCCGGCCCAGCTCGAGGCGCTGGGCGTCGATCTGGCCGTGGTGCGCACGCTGGTCGTCAAGAGCCGCGGTCACTTCCGCGCCGCGTTCGACCACTTCGCACCGGTCGAGCGCGTGGTCGAGGTCGACGGCCCGGGCCTGACCACGCCCAAGCTGCACACCTTGCCGCTGACGCGGATACCGTGTCCTGTCTTCCCGCTGGACACGGACGTGCAGTGGCCGACCTGAGCGCCATCGCCGCCCGCGCCGGGCGGTCGGCGAGGCATCAGCCGATGCTCTCGACCTGCCGGCTCTGCCGGTAGGCGCGGCCGAAGCGGTTGTCCAGGAAGTCGGGCAGCGCCACCTGCTCCTGGCGCACGAAGCCGCGCTGCGGCAG
>CAZQPN010000091.1:0-8527 GCA_964595215.1 uncultured Rubrivivax sp.
GGATGCTGATCGGCGAGCAGGGCCATGGCTTCAGCTACCAGATGCAGCAGTTCCAGGAGGAACGGCTGTGGGGCGCGGCCTCGTCGCTGCGCACACTCGACCGGCTGATCGACCTGACGATCGCCTACACCCGCGAGCGCCAGGCCTTCGGCCGCGCGGTGCTGGACAACCAGGTCGTGCACTTCCGCCTGGCCGAGCTGCGCACCGAGGTCGAGGCGCTGCGCGCGCTGACCTGGCAGGCGATCGAACGCTACGTGGCCGGCGAGGACGTGACGCGTTTGGCGTCGATGGCCAAGCTCAAGGCCGGCCGTCTGTCGCGCGAGGTCGCCGACGGCTGCCTGCAGTACTGGGGCGGCATGGGCTTCACGGCCGACAACCCGGTGTCGCAGGCCTACCGCGACGGCCGGCTGGCGTCGATCGGCGCCGGTGCCGACGAAATAATGCTGGGCATCATCTGCAAGCTCGAGGGCACGCTGCCCAGGGGCCCGCGCTGAGATGGCGGCCTCGGACCTCCAAGACCGCGGCGCGGCGGTGCCGCCGGCGACGCTCGCGCTGCAGCACCGGGGCCCGGTGCTGCACGTCACGCTGAACCGCCCGCAGGTGCGCAACGCGATGTCGCTCGCGATGGTCGACGAGTTGCGCCGGGTGCTGCACGACGCCGAGCATGACGCCGACACGCGCGTGCTCGTGCTGCGCGGCGCCGGCGGCCACTTCTGCGCCGGCGGCGACCTGCGCGACATGGCTGCGGCACGCGAGCGGCTGGCCGACGACCCGCAGGCGATCGCGCGCGTCAGCAGCGCGTTCGGCGATCTGTGCGTCGCCTTTGCCGGCACCGGGCTGGCGCTGATCGTCGTCGCCGAGGGCTCGGTGATGGGCGGCGGCCTCGGCCTGGCCTGCGTGGCCGACGTGACGATCGGCGTCGAGGGCGCGTCCTTCCGCCTGCCCGAGACCTCGCTCGGCCTGGTGCCGGCGCAGATCGCGCCCTTCCTGGTCGAGCGGCTCGGCCTGGCCGAGGCGCGCCGGCTGGCCGTCACCGGCGCGCGTCTCGACGCGCACGCGGCGCATGCGCTGCGCCTCGTGCATGAGTGCTGCCGCCCGCAGGCCCTGGACGCGGTGCTGGCGCGCGTGCTGCGCGAGATCCTGCAGTGCGCGCCGGCTGCAGTGGCAGCCACCAAGGCCCTGCTCGCCGAGGCACGCTGGACGCGCGCCGCCGGGCTCGTCGGCGAGGCGGCCGATGTCTTCTCGCGCGCCGCCCTCGGCCCCGAGGGCGGCGAGGGCCTGGCGGCCTTCGTGGAGCGCCGGCCGCCGCGCTGGGCGCCGGGCTGACCGTCGCACCGTCGGTCCCGGGCGAGTGTCGGCCGGTGCCCCCGGGTCGGTCTGGCCGACCCCCGCATCCGAGCGGTGCACCGGGATGGAACGTCATGAATGCGTCACGTGGCTGTCACGTCCGGCCACGACAGTGGAACGTCCTGTCACACCGCCGACACCCAAGATGTCTCTCAACGCCGTCCTCCGTCGCCCGCTCGCCGCGGCCCTGCTCGCCACCGCTGCGGCCGCTGCCGCCGTCGTCGCCGCCACCGCCCACGCCGTCCCGGCCGCCTCGCCGCAGGCGCTGCGGCTGACCGCGATCGGCACCTACGCCAGCGGCCAGTTCGACGAGTCCGCGGCCGAGATCGTCGCCCACGATCCGCGCACGCAGCGGCTGTTCGTCGTCAATGCCAGCAGCGGCCGCATCGACGTGCTCGACGCGCGCGTGCCGACCCAACCGACCAAGCTGTTCGAGATCGACCTGTCGGCCTACGGCGCCGCCGTCAACAGCGTGGCCATCCACGACGGCCTGTTGGTGGCAGCGGTTCAGAACGCCGTCAAGACCGAGCCCGGCCAGGCCGTGTTCTTCGATGCCGATGGCCAGGTGCTGGCCGCGGTGCTGGCCGGCGCGCTGCCCGACATGGTCACCTTCACACCCGACGGCCGCCACGCGCTGGTCGCCAACGAGGGCGAGCCGAACGATGACTACACGGTCGACCCCGAGGGCAGCGTCAGCATCATCGTCCTGCCGTCGCAGATTCGCAGCCTGACGCAGGCACATGTGCGCACGGCGCGCTTTGACGCCTTCGACAAGGCCTCGCTCGAGCCCGGCATCCGCGTCACCGGCCCGAACGCCAGCGTCGCGCAGGACATGGAGCCCGAGTACATCACGGTGGCCGGCGACTCGCGCACCGCCTGGGTCGCGCTGCAGGAGAACAACGCGATCGCCGTGCTCGACATCGCCTCCGGCCGCTTCACCGCGCTGCGCAGCGCCGGCGTCAAGGATCACCTGCTGCCGGGCAACGAGCTCGACGTCAGCAACCAGGACGGCGCCATCCGCATCGCGCGCTGGCCGGTCTATGGCCTGCCGATGCCGGATGCGATCGCCAGCTACGAGGTCGCTGGCCGCACCTACATCGTCAGCGCCAACGAAGGCGACGCGCGCGAGTACGGCGACTATGCCGACGTACGCCGCTTCCGCGCGCTGTCGGGCGAGACGCCGCCATGCGACAACGCGCGCCTGCGGTCCTTCTTCGCCGACAACGCGCTCGGCATCCAGAGCGTGTCGGCACTGCGCGAAAACGTCAACCTCGGCCGCCTCAACCTCGTCACCACCGAGGGCCTGCGCGCCGACGGCAGCTGCTACGAGGGTCTTTACGCCTTCGGTACGCGCTCGTTCTCGATCTACGACGCGCAGCTCGACCTCGTCTACGACAGCGGCGCCGACTTCGAGCGCATCACTGCCGCCGCGGACCCGGCGAACTTCAACGCCAACAACGACGACAACGACTCCTTCGACGCCCGCAGCGACGACAAGGGTCCCGAGCCCGAGGGCGTCACGGTGGCCAAGCTGTGGGGCCGCCACTTCGCCTTCATCGGCCTGGAGCGGGTCGGCGGCGTGATGGTCTACGACGTCAGCAACCCGCGTGCGCCGAGCTTCGTGCAGGCCCTGAACCACCGCGACTTCTCGCAGGACGCCGAATCGCCGCAGGCGCTCGACCTGGGGCCCGAAGGCCTGGTCGTGATCGAGGCCGAGAACAGCCCGATCCCCGGCGTGCCGCTGCTGGTGGTGGCCAACGAGGTCAGCGGCACGACGACGATCTACCGCATCGACCGCGAGCGCCGCGTCGGGCGCTGAGGCGCAACGCGTTCAGGGCGCCAGTTCTCCTTCACCCCCGCGGGGAGCGGGCCGGGCACCGCCCGGCCCTGGCGACGCTCAAAACGCCCCGACCAGCGTCGCCAGCACCACCAGCAGCGACAGCGCCACGAGCGGGAAGACGACCGCGACGATGAAGATGTCCTTGTAGGCCTGCCGATGCGTCAGCCCGCAGATGCCGAGCAGCGTCACCACCGCGCCGTTGTGCGGCAGGCTGTCCAGGCCTCCGGTGGCGACCGTCGTCACCCGGTGCAGGACGTCGGTCGACAGCCCGGTCGAACGCGCGATGTCGAGGTACTCCGCCCCCAGTGTCTGCAGCGCGATGCTCATGCCGCCCGACGCCGAGCCGGTGACACCGGCCAGCAGGTTGACCGCCAGCGCCAGCGACACCAGCGGGTTGCCGCCGCCCAAGCCCTCGACGGCCTCCGTGATCAGCCCGAAGGCCGGCAGAGCGGCGACCACGGCGCCGAAGCCGACCAGGCTGGCGGTGTTGAAGATCGGCATCACCGACGCGTTGGCACCGTCGTCCAGCGTGCGCTTCAGGCGGCCGAAGCGCCGCCAGCACAGCGCGACCAGCAGCAGGCAGGCCACCGTCAGCGACCCGATGATCGCCCACACGCCGCGCACGCCGTCGACCGAGGTGGCACCGTAGCGCGGCTCGGCCAGGTAGGCGGTGTCCAGCGCCGGGATCAGGTGGGCGCTGAAGAGGTAGTTCAGCCCGATGACGACGACGATCGGCACCAGCGCGAGCGCGAACGGCGGCAGGCCGCGCGGCGCGGCGTCGGGCGCGACCAGGCTGAGATCGAAACCCTCGCCGGAGCTCAACTCGCGCTGGTCCTTGTCGAAGGCCCGGGGCCGGTCGTCGTGCGCGCCGTAGCCCTCGCCGGCGGCCTTGGCGCGTGCCGCCTGCCGCCTCAGCCACCACTGGCCGAGCACGAACATGACGGCCGCGGCGATCAGCCCCAGCCCCGGCGCGGCGAAGGGCGTGGTGCCGAAGTAAGGCATCGGAATCGCGTTCTGGATCGCGGGCGTGCCCGGCAGCGCGGTCATCGTGAAGGTGAAGGCGCCGAGCGCGATCGTCGCCGGCACCAGCCGCTTGGGGATGTCGGCCCGGCGGAACAGCGCGGCGGCGATCGGGTAGACGGCGAATGCGACGACGAACAGCGACACGCCGCCATAGGTCAGCACGGCACAGGCCAGCACCACGGCCAGGATTGCGCGCGCCTCGCCCAGGCGGCGCACGATGCCCTGCGCGATCGCCTCAGCGCTGCCGCTGTCGTCCATCAGCTTGCCGAAGATGGCGCCGAGCAGGAACAGCGGGAAGTACTGGACGATGAAGCCACCCGCCGCCGGCATGAAGACCTGCGTGTAGCTGGCCATCAGCGGCGCGTCGGCGGCGAAGAGCGCGGCCAGCAGCGCCATCGCCGGCCCCAGCAAGAGCACGCTGACGCCCCGGTAGGCGAGCCAGATCAGCAGGCCCAGCGCGGCCAGCACGCCCAGCAGGCCGGTCATGTGCGATCCTTCCCCCGGCTCCTGCGGCTCGGGCGACGCTGAGGCGCGCGCGCGGCGCCGTCCGGCGGCCGCGCCGCACCAGCCGGCTTCAGGCTGTCCTCGAGCAGCCACGACAGATCGAAGCTCGAGCGCACGCCGATGTCGGCGCGGTGCCGCTTCAGCCAGTGCTCGGTGCGCGCGCGGCCGAGGTCGCGCAGATGGCACAGGTAGGCCCACTCTGCGTTGAGCTTGCTCGACGGCTCCAGCCCGGCCAGGTCCTCGTCGCCGTGGATGCGGTGCAGCCGCATGTCGCGCCAGCGCTCGTCCTCCAGCCCCTCGGCGTCGATCAGGTCGCGCAGCAGCAGGATGCCGCGCAGCTCCTTGACCAGGCTGGCGTTGAAGGTGATCTCGTTGACGCGGTCGATGATCTCGCGCGCGCTGCGCGGCAGGTCGGGCCGGTAGAAGGGGTTGATCTGCACCAGCACCAGGTCGCGCGCGCCGCACTCGTCGACGAGCGGGAACAGCGCCGGGTTGCCGGTGTAGCCGCCGTCCCAGTAGGCCTCGCCGCCGATCTCGACGGCCTGGAACAGCAGCGGCAGGCAGGCCGACGCCATCACCGCGTCGACCGTGATCTCGCCGCGGCGGAAGATGCGCGGCCGCCCGGTGCGCACGTTGGTCGCGGTCACGAACAGGTCGACCACGGTGCAGCGGTTGACGCGGTCGAAGTCGACCAGCGAGGCCACCAGGTCGCGCAGCGGGTTGAGGTTCAGCGGGTTGAGCTCGTAGGGCGAGAACAGGCGCGACAGGTTGTCCATGAACAGGAAGCCAGGCGAATTCGCCAGGCTCCAGTTGCCACTCAGGCGGTCCCACAGGCTGCGCTGGATCGGGCTGCCGAGCGCGGCGTCGCTGACCGCCTTCCAGAACCGCGCCAGCGCCTCGCGCGCGGCCTCGGGCCCGCCGGCCTCCAGCCCGTCGGCCAGCACGACGGCGTTCATCGCGCCGGCGCTGGTGCCGCTGACGCCCTGGATGCGCAGGTCCGGCTCCTGCAGCAGGCGGTCAAGCACGCCCCAGGTCAGCGCGCCGTGCGAGCCGCCGCCCTGCAGCGCGAGTTCGATGGGCTGGATGGTGGACGTCATGGTCGGTCGGGGGGCGAACACGGGACGCGTTCGAATGTTGCATTGCAGCATAGCAGGCCGGCCCGCGCCCTCACGACGGCGGGGCGGTGGCCGGTGGGCCACGTCCGGTGGGCGCCGCTGCATCGGCAGCGCCGGACGCGCGCGCCTTCGCGGCTCGGGTTAGAGCCCCCTCTCTGATCGACCGCAAGACCGTGCCGACGGCACAGATCGACCGCATGCGGTGACCTCCTGCGAGGCGTCGCCCGAGACCGATCCATTCAGGAAGCGGAAGCCCCATGGCCCGCACCCGAACCACCGCAAGACCCGCACGGCCGCGCGCTCGGCCGAGCAGGCCGCCACCCGCGCCAAGCGCAGCGCCGCGGCATGCAAGGCCGCCGCCAGCCGCGCCGTCAACAAGCGGGCCGCCGAGCGGGCCGCCAGGCCTGAGCGTCGCCCTTCGGGCGCGCCCCAGGCACTCCAGGACGCGCACCGCCTGCGCCGGATAATCGGACGCATGAAGGATCCCCGCTCCCCCGAACGCGCTGCGGAACCCGCGGCGCGGCGCAGCGCCGACGAACAGGCCCGCTTCGAGACCGGCTTGGTGCAGATGTTCGAGAAGCGCATCACCTTCAACGCTGTCCTGGGGCTGAAGGTCGAGTCGCTGGTGCCGGGCGACGTGCGGCTGAGGCTGCCGATGAAGCCGGAGCTGGTCGGCCACTTCGCCTTCGGCCGTCTGCACGGCGGCGCCATCTCGGCCACGCTGGACGCGCTGGGCGGGCTGGCACTGATGGTCGAGCTGGCCGAGCGCCACCCGGCCGAGGACGCCGAGCAGGTGATGCACCGCTTCGGCCGCTTCGGCACCATCGACTTGCGCGTCGACTACCTGCGCCCTGGGCTGGGCACCCACTTCGTCGCCCGCGCCGAGGTCACGCGCCTGGGCGGGCGCGTGGGCTCGGTGCACACGCGCATGGTCAACCAGGACGGCACGCTGATCGCGACCGGGGCGGCGGCCTACGTGGTGGCCTGACGCGGCGCGCGGCCCGGGCTCACGACCCGGCGCCCGGCCCTCGGCCCCCCGCCTGCCGGGCGAGGTAGCGCAGCGTGAAGGCGTGGTCCGCATCGAGTGCGGCGCGCAGCTGCGGCGCGAACAGGCGCTCGATGCGCGGGCCGAGCAGCGGCAGCCGCGAGTCCACGCGCCAGCGCAGCGCCATCACCGCCTGCGCCGGCGCGACCTCATCGATGCGGCCGGCGCCGTCGGCGCGCACCGGCAGCCCGACGGGCACGACCTCCAGCGTCGCGACGACGCGCGTCGGCGACACGCGCCGCCACGCCGAGCGATGGCGCAGCGTCTGCACCGCCGCGAGCGCCGGCCGGCTCCAGCGCGGCCATTGCGCGCGGTCGATGGACAGCTGACGCTCGAGCTCGACCTCGATGGCGTCGGCCGTCATGTCGAAGCGCAGGATCTGCACGGCGCGCGACCCGAGCGCGAGGTACTTCTGCCGCGCGTAGGCGGGATCGCCGAAGGTGGCCCACAGATCGTCCAGACCGGCCGGCAGGTCGTCGCGGCGGGTGAACTCGTGCATGGCAGGCGCCGCACCGGGTTCCAGACGCGACGCGTACCCGCGGGCCGCTCGAGGCCGTCGCGCCCGCTGCCGGTGGCGCCGCGGCCTCAGGCCGCGAGGTACGCGACCAGGCCCTTCATCGTGTAGAGCTTCGGCGCATCGGCCTCGGGGATCTTCACCCCCGAGCCCTGCGACAGCGCGATCACGAAGTTGAGGAAGTCCATCGAGTCCAGGTCCAGGGCCTCGCGCAGGTCCTCGTCGTCGCCGACGGTCGACAGGTCGGCCTCGGGGGCGATGCCGGCCAGCGCGTCGGCGGCCAGGGCGCGGATCTCGGATTCGGTCATGTGCTGCTGCTCCGTGGGGGATGGCGCCGCGGCGCCGGTCGAAGGTTTCGTCAGAGGGTGTCCGGCGACTGCAGCGCGCGGTCGATCGCGGCCAGCAGCTGCCCGCCGAGGTGGCCGTCGCTCGCGCGGTGGTCGGCCGCCAGGCTGAGCGCGACGGTCGGCCGCGGCACCACCTGCCCGTCGACCACCCAGGGCCGCTCGACGACGCGACCGAAGCCCAGGATCGCGACCTGCGGCGGGTAGATCACACCGAGCACGCTCTCGGCGCCGCGCTCGCCCAGGCTGGTGACGGTGATCGTCGGGTCGGTCAGCTCGCTGCTGCGCAGGCCGCCGGCACGCGCGCGCTGCACGAGGTCGCGCAGCGCGGCCATCAACTCGGGCAGGGTCTTGCGGTCGGCGTCGTGGATCGCCGGCGCCACCAGGCCGCCGCCGCGCAACGCGATCGCCCAGCCGATGTGGATGCCGGGCCCGGGCCGGAAGGCGCCGTTCTCGTAGAAGCCGTTGAGGGCCGGCAGTTCGGTCAGCGCGCGCGCCGTGGCCTTGAGCAGCAGTGTCGCCGGCAGCAGGCGCTCGGCCGGGTCATGGGCGTCGTTCCAGCCTTGCAGCCAGACCTGGGCAGCGGCGAAGTCGACCGTGGTGCTCAGGTAGTAGTGCGGGATCTCGCGCTTGGATCGGCTCATCGCCGCGGCGATCGCCTGACGCATCTGAGCCGGGTCGAAGCCGCCGCGAGACGCGCGCGGCGCGGCCGGCGCCGTCGCGGGTGCGTCCGCCGCGCCGGCGCGCTCGACGTCGGCCAGCGTCACCGCGCCGTCGGCCCCACTGCCGGCGAGC
>CAZQPN010000092.1:0-8480 GCA_964595215.1 uncultured Rubrivivax sp.
AACGGCGGTCGGCGCGGCTTCCTGGTCGGCGTCGCGCCGGCCGTCCTGTGCGACGTGCTGGGCGCGCGGACGGTGGAGTGCGCACAGCCGCCGCCCGGCTGACGGCGGCCGGCCGGCCGCGCGGGGCAGGCTGCGGGGCGTGCAGACGACCCGCACGCATGTGCAGGTCCTCACGCCGGCGTGCGCAGCAGGACGTTAGCATCGCAGCGCCCCCGCCGACATCGACGTGCACCGCTCACCCG
Source organism: uncultured Rubrivivax sp. (assembly GCA_964595215.1). Taxonomy (GTDB): domain Bacteria; phylum Pseudomonadota; class Gammaproteobacteria; order Burkholderiales; family Burkholderiaceae_C; genus Rubrivivax. Next base: position 243 of record CAZQPN010000092.1, read on the forward strand.
TCTCCGCCACGCACCCGGACACTGGCCCGCCTGCGGAGCGCATCGGCGTCTTGCCGCCCGACCCGACCACCGGTCCGATGCGGCTGGAGTTGCTCGGCACGCCGGGCGTGACGGCGGATGGCCGACCGCTGGCGGCCGGCTCGCGCAAGGTGCTGGCCATGTTGGGCTTCGTCGCCCTCGAGGGCAGAAGCTCGCGCGCACGCCTGGCCGCGCTGCTCTGGCCCGAGCTTGACGGCGCCAGCGCCCGGCGCAACCTGCGTCGCGAGCTGCATCGACTGCGCGGCGCCGGTCTCGACGCGTTGCTGCGGGAGCAGGGAGACGGGCTGACCCTGGCCCCCGCGGTCGCGACCGACGTGACGGACTTCGAGCAGGCCTTGGCCCGGGGCGACCTGGCGCGCGCGGTGGCCCTGTACCGCGGCCCGTTCATGGACGGGCTCGTGGTCGGCGATGCGGCCGGCCTGGAGGCTTGGGCGACCTCCTGGCGCGACCGCCTCGCGCAGCGATTCCGCGAGGCGGTGGAGGCGCAGGTGTCGCTGCACGAGGCGGCCGGCCACTGGCGCGAGGCGCTGGTCTGCCAGCTCAGGCTGCTCGACGACGATATCCCGCAGGAGGCGCACTTCCGCACCGCGATGCGCCTGCACGCGCGGCTGGGCGAGCGCGAGGCGGCGCTGCACCTGTTCGAGCGCTGCCGTCGGCTGCTCGGCCGCGAGCTCGGACTGCGGCCGATGGCGCAGACGACGGCGCTGGCCGACGACATCCGCCGCGGGGCCTTCGACGGCACCGGCGTGCAGGCCACCGCCGCGTCGGCCGGGCTGCCCGGCCCCGCGCGCGCCGCAGCGGCTGCACCCGTTGCGCCGGGCACCCCGCTGGTCGGACGCGACGCCCTGGTGCAGCGCGTGCTCGACACCGTGTCCGCCGGCCGGACGGCGTGGCTGGTCGGCGAGGCCGGCGCCGGCAAGAGCCGCCTGGCGCAGGAGGTCGCTGCGCGCCTCGGCCCGGTGTGGACGCTGCGGGCCCAGCCGGGTGACGTCGACCAGCCCTACGCCAGCCTGGTTCGCGCCCTGCGCGGCGGGCTGGACATCGTGCAACCCGCCGGACTGCCGGCCTGGGCGCGCGAGGCGCTCGCGCATCTGTTGCCCGAGATGGGCCCGGCCAGCGGCCGGCTTGGCGATGCGGGCGACCGTGCCCGACTGCACGCCGCGCTGGCGCTGGCGTTGCGCCGTCTCTGGCCCGAGGGCCTCGCGGCCGTCGTGCTCGACGACTGGCATCTGTCGGACCATGCCTCGCGCGGACTCTGGCAGGGCCGTCCCGACGGCGACGTCTGGCCCGGCAGCGCGGCGTCGGGGCCCGCGCTGATCGTCGCCGCGCGCGACGGCGAGCTGCCGGCGGCGCAGCGCGAGGCCCTGGCGCAGGCGCAGCGGCGTGGCACCGATGCGGTGATCGACGTCCCGCCGCTGGACGCGGCGGCCACCGCGGCACTGCTGGCCGCCGTGGGCACGGCCGCCGGCTGGCCGGCGTCGCCCGGCCTGGCCGAACGGCTGCACCGCGCCACGCAGGGCAATCCGTTCTTCGTGCTCGAGACGCTGCGCCAGGGGCCGCCGGCCGACCGCGGCCCGGGCGGCGCGCCGGCCCCGGCACTGCCGCTGCCACCGTCGGTGCAGGACGCGGTGCTGGCCCGGCTGGCCGCCCTGGACGACGGCGCGCGACGTCTGCTCGAGGCCGCGAGCCTGATCGGCCTGCCCTTCGTGGCCGAGGACCTGGCCGGCACGACCGCCTTGGCGGACATCGAGGCCGTCGAGGCCATCGAGCGCGCACGCGACGCGCGCGTGCTGGTGCGCGACGCGCAGGGAGCGCTCGCCTTCGCGCACGACCTGGTGGCCCAGACCCTGGCCGGTGGCCTGGGCCCGGAGCGGCGGCGCCTGCTCCACCGCCGCCTGGCGCTGGCGCTGCAGCACCGGGGCCAGGCTCCGGCGCGCATCGCGATGCACCTCGAGCAGGCCGGCGACCGTGCCCAGGCCTTGCCTTGGCGGCTGGCGGCCGCCGAGGCGGCCGCTGCGCTGTCGGCACACGACGACGCGCTTGCACACCTCGACGCGGCCCTGGACGCGGTTGCCACGCCGGCGGACGCGCTGCGCATCCAACTGCACAGGGCGCGGCTGCTGCAGCGTGCCAGTCGGCCGGCCGATGCCGATGCCGCCTTCGACGCGGCGGAACATGCGGCGCTGGATGCGGGTGATGGCGCGGGAGCACTGGGCGTGGCGCTTGCCCGGGCCGAGCACTTCGTGTGCAGCAACCGTGTCGACCAGGCGCTGGCGACGGTCGGTCAGCTGCTGGCCGAAGACCTGCTGAGCACGCAGCAGCAGGGCGAGGCGCTGGAGGTGCGTGCCGACGCCCAGATGCGCCTGGGCGCGCTGGCGGACGCCGATGCGACGCTGCGCGACGCCCTGGCGCGCCTGGCGCCCGGCCCGTCGCCGCTGCGCGGGCGCCTGCTGACGGCGCTCGGGCGGGTGGCGCTGTACCGCGGCGAGTTCGCCGCCGCCACGCCCTGGCTGGACAAGGCGGCGCGCGTGCACACCGCGCTCGGCGCGCAGGAGGCGCTGGCGCGGGCCCTCTTCATGCGCGGGGCGGCGCTGCTGAACCTGGGCGACTTCGACGCCGCGGTCGCGCTGCTGGAGCGTGCCCGTACGCACGCGGCGCGCGCCGGCAGCGTGCCGGTGCAGCGCGGGGCGATCCTCAACCTGGTGAAGATCCACACCCAGCGCGGCGAGGTCGACCGCGCGGTGGCGGCGTTGGACGAGGGCGAGGCGCTGTCGCCGCTGTTCGAGAGCCTGGAGGCCGAGGGCGCCTTCCTGCAGGCGCGTTACTACTGCCATGCACTGCGCGGCGAACTCGGACGGGCACTGGCGCTGGTCCCGGCCGTGCTGGCGCACGCCGACCGCTGCACCGAGCTGTACTGGCAGGTCGGCGCGCGTCAGCTCGTCGTCGACCTGCTGCTGATGCTGGGCGAACTGGACCGCGCCGGCGGGCTGCTCGCCGAGGCCGCCCGGCTGTGCGCCGACGACCGTGACGGCCTCCACCGGCCGCTGGTCGAGGCCAAGCAGGCCTGGCTGGAACTGCTGCGCGGCGAGCCGGCGCCGGCGCTGGCACGGCTGAAGGCGCTCGGCCCGGTGGAGGCGATGGCGATGGCGGAGGCGGCCGACGTCTGCCGCCATGTCGAGGCCGCCGCCCGGCTGGCGCTCGGGGACGCCGCCGGCGCCCGCGCTGCCGTCGCCGACCCGGGCCGGTCGAGCACCGAGGAATCCAAGGCGCTGCAGTGGGCGGCCCGCGTGCGCGCCGAGGTGGCGCTGGGCGGCCTGGCGCCGGACACGCGCGGCGCCGTCGAGGCGCTGCTGGCCGACGAGGTGCGGCTGCCGGCGCTGGAGGCGCTGGACCTGCGCCGCTCGCTGGCGCAGGCCCTGCGGCAGGCCGGCGACCCGGCGGCGGCGCAGTGGGAGGTCGGCGCCGAGGACAGGCGGACGTTCCTGACCTCTGCGCTGGGCGCAGTCGCGCCGGCGCACGGCGTCCTGGCGGCACCGGCCTGACCCCCCGTTCGCGGGGGTTGGCGTGGGTGGACGGGTCCCGGCCGGCCGGGTTTGCAACGCTTGTGCAACGCCGCGCGTGGCGCAATGCGGCTGTCTCAACCCCTCCGGAGCCTGCACCATGTCGGACTGTCTGCGCGACCCGCATGACCCTTGCTGTCTCGCCACGGCCATGCCCCCGCGGCGGGACACCGGTCCGAGCAGACCGCCGGTCGGTGCCGTCGTGCGCGCGCCTCAGCGGTCGCCATCGGCAAGTGTTTCCAGCCCGCGAGGCGGTGCCCATACTCTCGTGCCGGCGCGGCCGACTCGCGCCAAGCCGGTGCCAAGGTCATGGTCGACCTGGACCCGCCACCTGCTGTCTGCCCTCGCGTGCGCCGCGGCACTGGCGGCGGTCGGTCAGGCCGTGGCCGCCGGCATCCCGGGACGGTTCGGCAACCAGATCCACGACGTAGCGCGTCTGGGTTGCGACGACGCCCAGACGTGCGAGAGCAGCCTGGAGGTGAACGCCGGAAAGGGTGGCGTGCTCTGTCTCGAGCTGAGTCTCCGCGGCACGGGTCACGGTCGCCGCGTCGCCTGAACCACTGGAGGCCCCTCCCATGACCGCCCGCATCTCCCATCCCCCGCGTCGATCGCCGGCCGCGCCGGCCCCCGCCCGGCGCCGACTTGCCGCGCTGGCCCTGGCCGCCTGGCTGGCCGGCTGCGGTGGCAGCTCCGACGACGACCCCGCACCGCCCCCGGTCGCGGGCAACACGGCGCCGACGGCCGCGTTCGCCGCTGTGGCGGCCGCCGTGGTCGGCGAACCCGTCGTCTTCGACGCCAGTGCCTCGGCCGACGCCGACGGCGATCCGCTGGTCCACGGCTGGGACTTCGGCAACGGTCTGCGGGGCGGCGGCGTCGGGATCGCGCACGTCTACGACGAGCCTGGCACCTACACCGTGGCACTGACGGTCGCCGACGGACGTGGGGGCACGGCGGTCGCGCAGCGCACGCTGACCGTCGCGCCCGGCGCAGCGGCCGCGGGCCGCGCCGACACGCTGGCCGTCGTGCGCGACGGTCGCGGCAGCCCGCTGTCCGGCGTCAGCGTGACGTCGGTGGCCGGCGGCGCCGCCGCCACCACCGGCGCCGATGGCCGCGCCACCCTGGACACGCCGACCGGCAAGGGCCTGACGCTGAAGTTCAGCCGCGACGGCTACGCCGACCAGTTCAAGCGCCTCGATCTGCCGGCCGGCACCGATGAAGGCTACCTGCAGGTCACGATGCTGCCGCGCGAGGCCCCGCTGACGCTGCCGGACGCGGCGGTGGGCGGCACGCTCGACGGCAAGGACGGGGTGCGCCTGACGCTGCCCGCGGGCAGCCTGGTCGATGCCGCGGGGCGTCCCGTCAGCGGGCCGGTGCAGGTGAGCATGACGCCGGTGGACGTCGGCGCCGAGGCGCGCCACTTCCCGGGCCGCTTCGAGGGCGTCGGCCCGGACGGCGCGCAGGGGTTGATCCTCAGCTACGGCACGGTCGAGTTCCTGCTGACGCAGGACGGTGCGCCGCTGCAACTGGCCGCAGGCCGGACGGCGACGATCGAGATCCCGGTCTATACCGCGCTGGACCGCGACGGCCGCGCGCTGCAGGTGGACGACACCTATCCGCTGTGGTCGCTCAACGAGCGCACCGGCGGCTGGGTGCAGGAGGGCAGCGGCACCGTGGTGGCCGCCGCCACGCCCAGCGGCCTGGCGCTTCGCGGCGAGGTGACCCACTTCTCGTGGTGGAACCACGACGTCTTCGACGTCCCGCCGTACCGGCCCAAGCCGCGCTGTCTGGTCGACTTCAACTACGACGGCGTCCCGGACGACCTGACCGGGACCGGCTACTGCTCGCACGAGGCGTCGCCGTTCTGGGACAGCCAGCAGACGTCGACGCAGAGCATCGATCGCCGGCCGCTGGCCGCGACGCGCGGCACGGCCGCCGCGGTGCCGCTGGCCGATCCCGAGCCGCGCACGCGGCGCATCCCGGTCTGGGTGGCGTCGGCCACCACGCCGGCCGACGGCGGCGTCGAGCTGCCGGTGCCGGCCGACCTGGACGTCGTCTTCCAGTCCTACGCGCAGAACGGCACCCTGTACGGCCGCACGCTGGTGCGCGGCGCCTCCGGCGCCAGCGACGATGTCGTCGTCCTGCTGTCACCAGTGGAGGACGCCAGCGGCACCGTGACCATTTCCGAGCCCTGGGACCGGGTCTACGCGATGTCGCATGTCGGCGAGACGGATCGCTTCGCGCTGGCGGCGCAGGCCGGCGGCAGCTACACGATCACTGCCGGGCGCAGCAACGGCTCGATGCTGGGCGGTGGCGTCATCGTGCGCGACCCGGCCGGCGCCGTCGTCGGCAGCGCGTCGATGGGCGGCGGCGCCGCCAGCGTCGCCATCACCAACGCCGTCGCCGGCATCCACACGGTCGAGGTCACCGCGACGGCCAATGCGCCGGGGGCCTACCGGCTGCAGGCGCTGGAGGTGGTCGCGGCGGGCAACTGCGCAACGGTCACCACGCTCACGCTGCCGACCGACGCGACCCACGCGCTGGGCGGCAACTCGGTGCAGTGCTTCGCCGTCGACCTGTCCGCCGACCAGGTCATCGACATCGACCTGCCGTCGCGCGGCAGCCTCGGCGGCGCGCTGCAGCTGCGCGCGCCGGACGGCGGCGTCATCGCGCGCGATAGCTTCCAGAGCGGCGTCGTCCGCGTGCCGGTGCTGCGCCTGGCCGTGGCGCAGGCCGGGCGTTACCAGCTCGAGATCGTCAACGAGGTGGCCGCCAGCGGCACCGTGCGACTGCGCGGCGGCTGGCTTCCCGCGTCCCAGATCACCTTGCCGCAGGAGGTGAGCGCGACCGACATGGGCAGCAGCGACACCCGGCGCTACGTGCTCAGGCAGCCGACGCCCGGCGCCGCGTTCGCCACGGCGCTGACGGCATGCAACGGCAACTTCACCGCAGCCGTGTACCCGGCGCGCACGTTCACGAACGTCAACATCCCCGTGAGCTGCGCCAGCAGCCGCGCCCTGCGTATCCAGGCCCACGCGATGCATCCGCTCGTGCTGCCGGTGATCGAGGTGACGCGCGGGTCGACGACGCTGACGACGCCGGGCGAGTTCACGCTCGTCACCTCCACCCCGACGCCACTGACGCTCGACACCGACGTGCGCCTGACGGCGCCGCCGCGTGACCGCGCCGTGGCCTACACCTTCGACGGCACTGCCGGGCAGGAGGTGACGATCGGCACCGACATCCCGGGCACCTCGGACACCGGTGCGGTGGTCGCCCGCATCAACGCCCCGAGCGGCAGCCTCGTGTCGGCGTCCGGGTCGCCGGCGACGCTGAAGCTGCCGGCGGCGGGGCTGTATACGGTAGAGGTGCCCAACACGTCCACCTACACCGGCAGCGTCCGCATCCGGGTCAACTCGGTCGCGCCGCCGCTGCCGCTGACACTGACGGCGCCGCTGACGGAGCGCACCGACACGCTTGCCTTGGGGCAGGTGCGCGTCTACGCCTTCGACCTGGACGCGGCCGAGGTCTTCCGGCTGCGCCTGGCCTCGCCCGACACGCTGGCGGTCAGCGCCAGCGTTGGCGGCGTCGCGCCGGGCACGGTGTCGGTCACGCTCAGCGGGGCGGCGTCGCCGCAGTTCGGCGCCAGCAGCCAGCAGGGCTACGCACGCACGGCCGGCACACGCCAGATCGTCGTCAGCTCGACCTCCGGCGCCGAGGCCAAGTCGACGGGGGCGTTCACGATCGGCGTCCAGAAGCCCGATCCGGTGGTGGTGGCGCTGGGCACCGAGACCGCGGACGCCCTCGCCGCGCGTGAGATGCGGGCCCATGGCTACGCGATCGCCGCCGCCGGCTACCACCTGCTGCGCTGGCGGCACACGCCGGTGGGCTTCGGCGAATTCCCGCTGACGGGCACGCTGTGGGCGCCGAGCACACCGTTCGCGAACTACACCGGCGAGTACAGCCTGTCGAGCAACGAGGTTTTCGACGGCTGGATCGTCGGCGAGCGGGTCGTGCTGCTGCAGCCCGGTGCGCACACGTTGACGCTGTACAACGGCAACGCGAACCGCAGCCTGCAATACGCCGTCGGCCTGGTCCCGCTCGCATCGCCACAGGACCTGACCCCGGGAGCCGCGGCGGCCGGCGGTGACATCGCCGTCGCCGGGGAGCGTGACTACCATCGCTTCAGCGCGGTCGCCGGCCAGGGCTACACGCTGCGCGTCTCCGCGGACTTCGACGGCGCCGTGTACGTGCGGCGGCTGCCTGGCAGCGGGAACTTCACCGACCGCGCCGCAACGACGATCGTCACCTTCCCGCGCGACGTGGCGAGCGGGGTGGCGCTCGAGGCCGGATTCACGATCCCGGCCGATCAGGGCGGGGTCTACATCATCGAGGTCGACGCCGCGCAAGGGCAGACCGGGGCCTACACGGTGCAGCTGACCAGCCCCTGAGCGATGGCCCCGCGGCTGCCGGCGGCGGGGGCCCGACGACGCTTAAACTGGCACCATGGATTTCCTGCCCGCCATCGCCGCCATCGTTCTGGCCTACCTCATCGGGTCGCTGTCGTTTGCCGTCATCGTGAGCCGGACGATGGGCCTGGCCGATCCGCGCAGCTACGGCTCGGGCAATCCGGGTGCGACCA
>CAZQPN010000093.1:0-8456 GCA_964595215.1 uncultured Rubrivivax sp.
CAGTTCCTCACGCACACGCTCGTTGATCAGCACGTTGGCGTCGATCGCCATGCCCAGCGCCAGCGCCATCGCCGCGATGCCGGGCAGCGTCAGCGTGGCCTGCAGCATCGACAGCACCGCGACCAGCAGCACCAGGTTGAAGGTCAGCGCGAGCGACGAGAAGAGCCCGAACAGCATGTAGTACACGCACATGAAGACGGCGATCGCCACCAGGCCCCACATCACGCTGTTGAAGCCCTTTTCAATGTTCTCGGCGCCCAGGCTGGGACCGATGGTGCGTTCCTCGATGATCTCCATCGGCGCGGCCAGCGAGCCCGCGCGCAGCAGCAGCGCCTGGTCGTTGGCCTCGGTCACCGTCATCCGGCCGGAGATCTGCACCCGCCCGCCGCCGATCTCGGTGCGGATCACGGGCGCGGTGATCACCTCGCCCTTGCCCTTCTCGAACAGCAGGATGGCCATGCGGCGGCCGACGTTGGCGCGCGTGATGTCGCGGAAGATGCGCGCACCGGCCGCGTCCAGCGTCAGGTTGACGGTTGGCTCCTGCGTCTGGCTGTCGAATCCGGGCTGGGCGTCGGTCAGGTTCTCGCCGGTCAGGATGACCTCGCGCTTGACGATCAGCGGCTGACCGTTGCGCTCCAGGTAGCGCTCGGAGCCGAAGGGCACCGGCGCGGCGCCGCGCTCGGCCTCGCGCGCGGCGGCGCTTTCGTCGACGAGCCGGATCTCCAGCGTCGCCGTGCGGCCGATGATGTCCTTGGCCTTGGCCGTGTCCTGCACGCCGGGCAGCTGCACGACGACACGGTCCAGCCCCTGCTGCTGGATCACCGGCTCGGCGACGCCGAGCTCGTTGACGCGGTTCTGCAGCGTCGTGATGTTCTGCTTGAGCGCCTGGTCCTGCACCGCGCGCGCCGCCTCCGGGCGCAGCGTGCCGCGCAGGCGGGCGTCGTCGCCCTCGCCCTGCGCCACCCACTGCACGTCGGCCTGCTGGTCGGACAGCACGCCCAGGGCCTGCGACCGCGTCGCATCGTCGCGGAAGCGCACCTGCACCGCCTGGCCGTCGCGCACGACGCCCCCGTGCCGGATGTTGCGCTCGCGCAGCAGGCTGCGCACGTCGCCGGTCAGCGTCTCGGCGCGCTTGTCCAGCGCCGCGGCGACGTCGACCTGCATCAGGAAGTGCACGCCGCCGCGCAGGTCCAGGCCCAGGTACATCGGCAGCGCGCGGATCGACGCCATCCACGCCGGCGAGCGCGACAGCAGGTTCAGCGCGACGATGTAGCTCGGGTCGGCCGGGTCGGGGTTCAGCGCCCTGGCCAGCGCGTCCTTCGCCTTGAGCTGGGTGTCGGTGTCCTTCAGACGGGCGCGCACCGAGTTGCCGTCGAACTGCACCAGGTCGGGCTCGATGCCGGCGTCGGCCAGGATGCGTTCGACCCGCGGCGTCATCTCCGCGTCGAGCTTGACGGTGATCTTGCCGCTGGACACCTGCACCGCCGGCGCCTCGCCGAAGAAGTTCGGCACCGTGTACAGCACGCCGACGACGAGCGCGACGACGAGCAGGGCATAGGTCCACCACGGGTAGCGGTTCATCGGGGAGCTTCCGGCTGTGCGCCCGGCGCGATCGGCGCGGGCTGCAGGGGCATCGGGTGGGCCGGCCTCGGCGGCCGGCCCCGGGTCGGGAGACGTCTGACTACTTGGCCGGGGTGAAAGTGCCCTTGGGCAGCACCTGCACCACCGACGGACGCTGCACCTGCAGCTCGACGCCGCCGGCGACCTCGACGTGCACATAGGTGTCGCCGAGCTTGGTGACGCGGCCGAGCACGCCGCCGCCGATGACCACCTCGTCGCCCTTCGCGAGCGCCTCGATCATCGCCTTGTGCTCCTTCTGGCGCTTCATCTGCGGGCGGATCATGATGAAGTACAGGACCACGAACATCAGCACCAGCGGCAGCAGGCTGAGCAGCGAGGAATCGGCGCCGGCAGCCGGTGCGGCCTGGGCGTAGGCGTTGGAGATGAACACGGGGCAACCTTTCTGGCAAACCCGCCGGACGCGGGCAAACGGGAGATTTTAAGGCCCGGGGCGCGACCCGGTCGGCCGTGGGTGCGGCAATCGGCACCGCCCCGGGGCCTTGACGGCCGCGCCGCGCCCGGCAAGGGCGGCCGGCCGCCGCAGGCCGTCAGCGGTCGCTGCAGACTGTCCGCCCCGGAGCGCAGCGCATCGCAATGCCCAGGGCGGTACCGCGCGGCGCTGGTTACATTCGCGGCACACTGTCCGAGACCACCGCCCGCCCATGCCTTCCGCCAGCCCCCCGAAGACGCCCGATCTGTGGCCCCGGCGGCTGAAGACGGCCTTCCTGGGTGCCTTCCACCGCTACGCCAACTGGCTGGTGGGGATCAGCTGGAAGCGTTTCTTCGTGCTGTCCATCCTGCTGATCGTCCTCACGGCGATCACGCAATCGCTGCCGCCCTTCAGCTACCGGGTGACCGAGACGGTCGACGAGCCGATCCGCATCCCCGACCTGCCGGAGCTGCCCCCGCTGCCGCGGGTGCCCGAGCCGCCCGCGGCGCCGGCCGCGTCCGGCGGCAAGACGGGTGGCGGCGCGCCGAAGGACGAGGGCCCGGTGATCCGCATCGACAAGCCCCGTCCGGCCGGCGCGCAGCCGGACGGCATCGACATCTCGATCGACGAGCGCGGCATCCGCATCCGGCCGCGCGAGGCCCCCGCGACCCCCGCGCCATCCGGATCGGCCGCATCGTCCGCGCGCCCCGATGGCGCGAGCCTGACGATCCCTCTGCCGCAAAGCGCGACCGGCGAGATCGTGCGCGAGGTCGTCGAGGAGGCACGTCAGGCCGTCGCCGAAGCCGTGGCCGATGCGCGCCAGGCGCAGCGCGATGCGGCGCGCGATGCCGCCGGCGTGGCGCAAGACGTCGCCGGCGTGGCACGCGACGTTGCCGGCGCGGCGCGCGACGTCGCCGATGCCGCCCGCGACGCGACCGATGCCGCGCGCGGCGCCTCGCAGGACGTGACGCAGGCCGCGCAGGAAGCGCGCGAGGCGGCGCGCGCGGCCATCGAGCAGGCCCGGCGCGCGATCGAGCAGGCCGGCATGGACGGCGCCACGCGCAAGGTCACGCGCACCCGGGTCGTCAACTGGGGTGACTTCCTGACCGACCTGGCACTGATCTGGATCTTCGCCTCGGCCATCATCAAGCTCGTCTACAAGGGCCGCATCCAGGCCGAGGTGAAGGCCGCGCAGGCCACCGAGACGGCCGAGGCCGAGTCGCTCAAGCGCCAGGTCGTCGAGGCGCGCATGGCGGCGATGCAGGCGCAGGTGGAACCGCACTTCCTGTTCAACACGCTGGCCAGCATCGACCACCTGATCGAGACCGATCCGCCGCGCGCCAGCCAGATGCAGAAGAACCTGATCGCGCTGTTGCGCGCCAGCATGCCGACGATGCGTGAGGCCAGCGGCAACGGCCAGGGTGGCGGCGTGCGCGACCTGGGCCGGGAACTGGCGGTGATCCGGCCCTACCTGGAGATCCTGAAGGTGCGCATGGAGGAGCGGCTGGCGACCGCGATCGACATCCCCGAGGGGCTGCACTCGGCCGAATTCCCGCCGATGATGATCCAGACCCTGGTCGAGAACGCGATCAAGCACGGGCTGGAGCCGAAGGCCGAGGGCGGCAGCCTGAGGGTGCGTGCCGAGATCGTGCACGGCAAGCTGGCCGTCAGCGTGGCCGACACCGGGCTGGGCTTCGGCCGCGCCGCCACCGCCGGCACCGGCGTCGGCCTGGCCAACATCCGCGAGCGGCTGCAGCTGCTCTACGGCAGCCGGGCGGCGCTGACGGTGACCGAGAACCCGGGCGGCGGCACGGTGGTGACGATCACCGTGCCCTACCGGCCGGTCGAGGCCGCGATGGGTGCCGAGGGCGCGCACGCATGACCACGGCCGGCGCCACGGCGGACCCGGCGACGGCGGCGCGACGCCCGTCGGACATGGCCCCGGCACACCGGCGCCGGCGCTGGCCGCTGGTGCTCGGGGCGCTGTTGCTGCTGGCGCTCGGCGCGCTGGCGCTGGTGTGGAACCTGGTCGATGCGGTCGACGTCGTGCCGGTCAGCCTCACCATCGACGGCGAGCGCGTGATCGACGACATCGACCTGGCCGGTTTGTCGCCGGCGCACAGGATGATGCTGGTGGCGCTGCTGGCCTTTGCGGTGCTGACGGCGGTCCTGGCGGTCCCGGTGGCGCTGCTGATGGCCCTGATCGCACTCGCACTGGCGCTGCTGCTGCCCGTCGGCATCGGGTTGGCCGCGCTGGCGGTCGTGACCTCGCCGCTGTGGCTGCTGGGCTGGCTGCTGTGGCGCGCCGTCGCCGGCCGGCCCTCGCCGCCGCCTGCGACCTCCGATACGATGAAGCCATGAACGCTTCTGCCGCCGCGGCCCGCGCCGTGCTTGCCGACGACGAACGCCTGATGCGCGAGCAGTTGCGCGCCCGCCTGGCCGAGGTCTGGCCGGACCTGGAGATCGTCGCCGAGGCCAGGAACGGCCGCGAGGCGGTCGACCTCGTGGCGCAGCACCGGCCCGACGTCGTCTTCCTCGACATCCGCATGCCGGGCCTGACCGGGGTCGAGGCGGCGCGCGAGATCGCGCAGATGCCGGTCGGCGACGACGAGTGGCTGCCCGAGGTGGTCTTCATCACCGCCTACGACCAGTACGCGGTCGAGGCCTTCGAGCAGGGCGCGGCCGACTACGTGCTCAAACCCGCCGAGCGCGCGCGGCTGCAGGTCACGGTCGACCGCATCCGTGGCCGGCTGGCGCGCCGCGGCACACCCGACGAGGACACCGCCGCGCCGCTGCAGCAGCTGCTGCATCAGCTCGGCGCCCGCCTCAACCCGGGCGGCACGCCGCAGCGGCTGCAGTGGATCCAGGCCAACGTCGGCAGCACGATCCAGATGATCCCGATCGACGAGGTGCTGTTCTTCATCAGCGACGAGAAGTACACCCGCGTGCAGACGGCGCAGGTCGAGGCGCTGATCCGCAAGCCGATCAAGGAGCTCGTCGACGAGCTCGATCCGGCGCAGTTCTGGCAGATCCACCGCAGCACGCTGGTCAACGTCAAGGCGATCGCCGAGGTGACGCGCGACTTCCGCGGCCGCCAGATCGTGCACGTCAAGGGCCACCCGCAGGCGCTCGAGGTCAGCCGCAGCTACACGGGGCTGTTCAAGGGCATGTGAACGGCCGGCGGCCCGTTGAGCGGCGCCGGGAACTCAGGCCTGGGCCGACACGAAGGCGCCGGCACGCTTGAGCAGCCGCAGCGTCAGCAGTCGCGCATGCACCTGCCAGCGACCGGCCGCGCGACGGCACTGGACGACCTCGACGACGGCGTCCAGGTGGCTGGTGCGCACGCGCGCCACGCCGGCCTCCGGCACGGCGAGCGTGCACTCGACGCGCAGGCCGCTGAAAGACAGGTCGAGCAACTGCACCGCCATCGGCCGCGCCTGCCCGGCCGGCAACCACAGCGCGGCCTCGTCGCGCTCGATGCGCGGGCTGCCGCGGCGCCCGGTCAGGGCCTCCAGGCCGTCGTCCACGCGCGGCGGCAGTGTCAGCGGCGCGCCGCAGCCCGCGCACACGTTGGCGCCGCCGGTGCGGCCGCACATGGCGCAGTCGTGCCGCCGCAGCGGCATCGCCGCCGACGGCGCCAGGGTGTAGGCGCGGTGGCCGTGTTCGTTCATCGATTCTTCCCGCGGTCGTTCGGGGGATATCGGCAGCCCGGGTCAGGGCTTGAGGGCTCGCTGCGCCGACGCGCGATGGCCGCCGGGCCTTGCTGTCGCACGCTCGAGCCCTCCCGGCGGCGGCGCAGTCGCCGGGCCCGCCGTTCAGCCCGGCGGCACCGGCGCCGGTCGTGCCGCCAGCTCCGCGCGCAGCTTGCGCAAGCGCTCGCGCGGATCCTCCTTCACGACGACCTCGTCGAGCTTCATCTCCTTGACGAAGCGGCTCGGCACGCCCGGCACGGTCTCGCGGCCGCGTTTGCGGCGCCGCAGCGTGCTGACGACCAGCGTGCGGCGGGCGCGGGTGATGCCGACGTACATCAAGCGCCGCTCCTCCTGCAGGCGGTCCGGCGTCATGTCCTCGCCGTCGCTGCGGAACGGCAGCAGGCCCTCGTTGACGCCGGCCAGCACCACGTGCGGCCACTCCAGCCCCTTCGCCGCGTGCAGCGTCGACAGCGTGACCATGTCCTGCTCGTCGCCGCGCTCGGCCAGGCTGAGGATGACGCTGATCGTCTGCGCCACCTGCAGCACGGTCTGGCGCTCGCCGCCGGAAGCCTCGTTGCCCTCGCAACGGCGCGCGATCCAGTCGACGAAATCGATCACGTTGCTCCAGCGCGCCGCGGCCTGCTTGTCGCTGTCGGCGCCGTCGTGCAGGTGCTGCTCGTAGCCGATCTCGGTCAGCCACGCCAGCAGCAGTGCGCGCGCCGCCTCCTGGCCGTCGGCCACGCGCGCACGCTGCTCGAGGTCGCCCACGTAGCGGCCGAACTCGTGCAGGCCGTCGAGTGCACGGGTCTTCAGCAGCGCCGGCAGGCTGGGCGCGGCCAGGGCCTCGAACAGGCTGAGCTTGCGCTGGCCGGCGAAGTCGCCCAGCGCGGCCAGCGTCTGGTGCCCGAGCCCGCGCCGGGGCGTCGTCGCCGCGCGCAGGAAGGCCGGGTCGTCGTCGGGGTTGACGAGCAGGCGCAGCCAGGCCGTCAGGTCCTTGATCTCGGCGCGGTCGAAGAAGCTCTGCCCGCCCGAGACCTTGTACGGGATCTGCGCCGCGCGCAGCTTCTGCTCGAAGGCGCGCGACTGGTGGTTGGCGCGGTAGAGGATGGCGATGTCGGCGAAGTGCGGCGCCTCGCCGGCGCCGCGCAGCGCCTGGATGCGCGCCACCGCGCGCTCGGCCTCGTGCTCCTCGCCGTCGCACTCGATCACGCGCACCGGCTCGCCGTCGCCGAACTCGCTCCACAGCTTCTTCTCGAAAAGCTTGGGGTTGTTCGCGATCACCGCGTTGGCCGCGCGCAGGATGTGCCCGGTCGAGCGGTAGTTCTGCTCCAGCGCGATGACCTTGAGCGCCGGGTAGTCCTGCGACAGGCGCTGCAGGTTCTCGATCGTCGCGCCGCGCCAGCCGTAGATGCTCTGGTCGTCGTCGCCGACGGCGGTGAAGATGCCGCGTTCACCGACGATCGCCTTCAGCAGCTCGTACTGCACCGCGTTGGTGTCCTGCACCTCGTCGACCAGCACGTGGCGCAGCCGGTCCTGCCACTTGGCGCGGGTCTCGGCGTCGCGCTGCAGCAGTCTGAGCGGCAGCCCGATGAGGTCGTCGAAGTCGACCGCCTGGTAGGCCGTCAGCCGCTCCTGGTAGCGCTGCATCAGCGCGGCGGCCTGGCGCTCGTCGGCGTCGGTGGCCGCGCGCGCGGCGCCGTCGGCGTCCAGTCCCTGGTTCTTCCACAGGCTGATCGTCCACTGCCAGCGGCGCGCCTGCGCGTTGTCGGTGCTGCCGCCGGCCTCGCGCAGCAGGCCCAGCACGTCGTCGCTGTCGAGGATCGAGAAGCTCGGCTTCAGGCCGAGCCGCACGCCGTCCTCGCGCAGCATGCGCACGCCGAGCGCGTGGAAGGTGCTGATCACCAGCTCGCGCGAGGCCTTGGCGCCGGCCAGCGCGCGGGCGCGCTCGCGCATCTCCTGCGCCGCCTTGTTGGTGAAGGTGATGGCGGCGATCTGCCCCGGCGCCAGCCCGTGCTGCAGCAGCCGCACGATCTTGTGCGTGATGACGCGCGTCTTCCCCGAGCCGGCGCCGGCCAGCACCAGGCACGGGCCGCGCAGGTGGTGCACGGCCTCGAGCTGGGCGGGGTTGAGGGTGTCGGCCATGGGCAGGGTCGGGCGTCGCGCCGGCGCTTCGGGCGGCCCGATGGCCGCCGGCGGCGGTCCGGCTGTGGCGGCGCCAGGGCGGCGGATGATAGCGGCCGGCCCCGCGCACCCTGCCTCGGCGGGCGGCCAGCGGCCGCTCGCCGACAATGCGCGCATGTTTCTCGAACGACCGATCCGCCGCCGTGAGTGGGTACTTGCTTTCGTCTCAGCGTCTCTGTGGAGTTGGCCGGCTCGAACCGCCGAGCCGGCGGACCGCTGGCTGATCGACGGCCGCCCGAGCGCGGTGGCGGTCGAGGCCGTGGCGCTGCTGGCCGCGGCGGCGGCGCACGGGCTCGATCCGCGCGACTACGGCGCCGATGCGCTGTCGCGGGCGCTGGTTGCCGCCGCGGCGCCGTCGGCCGTCGCCTGGTCGGCCGACGCGCGGCGGCTGGACGCGGCGCTGACGCCCGCCGTCCAGCGCTTCCTCGCCGACCTGGCGTTCGGACGTGTCGACCCGCGCGGCCTGCACCACCGCTTCAGCGTCGCGCCGCGCACCGGCTTCGACCCGGCGGCGGCGCTGGCCGCGGCGCTGG
>CAZQPN010000094.1:0-8423 GCA_964595215.1 uncultured Rubrivivax sp.
CTCGTGCCCTGGCCTACCGCGCCGGCGCGCCGGCGCCGCGCCGGCCATCCGGCCCTCGCCGCCGCGGTCGTCGCCGCCGTCGCCGCGGCGCTGCTGGCGGCCTGCGGCCAGGGATCCGAGCCGCCCCTGGAGCGCGCTGAGGCCGCCACCGCGCCGATGCCCGCCTTGCGGGCCTCGGCCGTCGCCAGTGCCGTCGCCAGTGCCGGCGCAGCGCCCGCGCCCGGCCTGCGCATCGACGCCACGAGGGCGGACGCGCTGTCGTTCGGCGTGCCGCTGTACCCGGGGGCAGGGGTGGATGGCGACACGGCCTCGCGCATCGCGTTGCCTGCCGGGACGACCCTGATGGTCACCCTGCGCAGCGACGACCCGGCGCCGCAGGTGGCGGCCTACTACCGCGACGCGCTGCGCACGCGCGCCGCAGGCGCCGAGTTCGCCGACATGGGCGACGCCGCCGGCGTCGGCGGTGCGATGCTGGTGCTGGCCGATCCCGGCGCCGGCCTCGCGGTGCAGGTCCAGGTCTCGCCGGCGGGCACCGGCAGCGTCGTCCAGATCGTCGACACACGCGCCAGCCGCTGAGCCGGCGCGGCGGTGCGCGCCGCGTCTGGCGCCGGGCTCAGGTGCGCAGGCGGACCCGCACCCGCCCGGCGTCGACCCGCACCTCGTGCACCGCCAGGTCCTCGGTCACCGGCGCGCACAGCGCCTTGCCGCTGCGGATGTCGAAGCGCCCCTGGTGCAGCGGGCACTCGATCGAGCCGTCGGGCTCGACGAAGCCGCCGCACAGCGAGACGTGGCCGTGCGTGCACAGCGCGTCGGTGGCGAACACCTCGTCGCCCAGCCTGACCAGCGCGATCTCGCGCCCGTCGAGCACGCGGCCGACGACGTCGCCGTCGGGCACCTCGTCGGCGGCGGCCACGTCGATGAAGGCGTCGGCGGGGGCGGTGCTCATATCGGGTCGATGATGGAGTTGGGGATCAGGTCGTTGTCGAAGATCGCGAGCCGCTCGGCGATGCGCAGGCCCTCGGGCGTGCGCACCAGCGTGTCGAGGTAGCGGCCGACGCTCAGGATCTCCGGCAGCGCGTCGCGCTTGGTGCGGATCACGAGGTAGCTGCTCTCGCAGCGGATCGCCTGGCCGTCGTCGGCCAGGATGCGCGGCGCGCCCAGCACGTGGCGCTGGTGGTAGGGGTGGTGGTAGATCGTGTCCCGGGCGCCGAAGACGCGGTCCATCAGCATGCCGCGGCTCTCGAAGGCCATCGTCGCCAGCGGCAGGCCGCGGTCGAAGTTCTCGCGGCTTTGCAGGCGGTAGCTGCAGTCCTCGGTGAAGAAGCCGGGCCAGCGGTCGAGCTCGCGCTGATCGAGCGCGGCGGCGACCTCGGACAGCAGCGTCTGCACCTGCAGCCAGGTGTGCATCGGGTCGACCGCGCTCATCGCCCCATCACCTCGCGCCAGTAGCCGTACATGCCGCGGATCAGCGTCTCGGTGACCATGTGGTCGGTCGGCCGCACGTCGCGGCCGTCGAGCTCGCTGACGGTGCGCGCCTGCGGGTGGGCCTCGAAAGCCTGCTGCACGAACTCGATCACCTCGCCGTCGTCGGCCGAGACGAAGCCCGCCGGGCCGAACAGGTTGGCCTGGCGCAGCCGTCGGCGCGTCATCGCCGCGTCGTCGTCGGCGTAGCCGAAGTGGGTCCAGACGAAGTCGAACTGGCCCGGCCCGGCCGGCTGCAGGTGGCGCGTCGACAGGCTGTTGACCTGCTGCTGGATGATGACGCTCGGGAACAGCGTCGTCATCACCACCGTCGGGCCGCCCCACCAGTCCTCCGGCACGACGTCGAGCAGGCGGTCGTCGTGCAGCCTCATGCCCTCGCGGAAGCTGGACACGCCCGAGGTCACGCTGGCCGCGCCGCCGTCGTTGCGGCGCGAGACCATCGCCGCGTGGCGGCCGTGCGCGTCCATCACCATCTGGCTCTTCTGGTCGGCGCGCCACAGGCCGAAGGTCACGAACCAGGTGTGGAGCAGGCCCGGGTGGTAGGGGTCCTTGATGTTCTCCTGCATCAGCTTCCAGTTGGCCGGGATGCGCTGGCGGCTGACGCCGAGCAGCTTCAGCGGTCGGCCGTGGAAGACGCGGTCGACGTAGTGCAGCACCTCGGGGCCGACGTAGTCCTCGAACGGCTCGACGTCGGGGTCGAAGCTGGCGAACACGATGCCGCCGCGCGTGGCCACGCGCAGCTGCGTCAGGCCGTGCTCGGCGAGCTTGAAGTCGGCCGGCATGCCGCCGAGCACCTGGCCGTCCTGCTTGACGCCGCGCCGGAACGGCAGCCCCACGAGGTCGCCCTGGAGGCTGTAGTTCCACTGGTGGTAGGGGCAGGTGAAGCCCTTGACGTTGCCGTGGCGCTCGCGGCAGAAGGCCACGCCGCGGTGGGCGCAGCGGTTCTCGACCACGCGCACCGCGCCGCCCTCGTCGCGCACCATGATCACGCTGCGCTCGCCGACCTTGCTGCGCCTGAAGTCGCCCGCGTCCGGGATCTCGCACTCGAGGCCGACGTAGCACCAGTGGCCGCGGTAGAAGAAGCGCTCGAGCTCGTCGCGGTAGACCGCCTCGTCGGTGTAGACCCAGCCCGGCGCGCGGCTGGTCGGGGCGTCGCCCCAGGGCGGGCCGGCGGCGTCCTGCGGCGAGGCGGCGTCGCCCGGGCTGCGGTGCGCGGGGGGCGGGGCGATGGTGGACTCGTGCATGCCGCATTCTGGCGGCGCCGGACGCATCAGCCAATCCAGCCGGCCGGGATTCGGGCGCCGGCCATGAAAGGCGGCGCGCGGCGGCGTCGCTTGCCGGCCCGCCGGCCCTGCCGCGCGGGGGAGCGCCGATGCGCGACCCCTCGGATCGGGGGGAGGGCCCGGCGACGCGACCCGGAGCCAGGGTCGGCCCCATGGCAGCGCGCACGGGCAGCCGCTAGCCTTCAGCGCAACTGTGCATTCCGCGTACTGGAAGATCCGATGAAGCCCCTGACCCCCCTCGCCGCGCTGCTCGCGCTGTGCCTGTTCGTCGCCTTGCCCGCCCACGCCGGCAAGAAGCAGGCGCCCAAGACCCCCACCTGGGAGGAGATCGTGCCGGTGGACCCGGTCTACGACGAAGACGGCAGCGAGTTCCACCCGAGCTGCTCTGGCTTCCCCGGCACCGACCCGACCTTCCGCTTCTGGGCCCGCATGGGCACCTCCGACAAGACGGTCGTCTACTTCGAGGGCGGCGGCGCGTGCTGGGACAACCTGACCTGCAGCTTCCCGATCGGCGGGCCGCAACTGCCGCCGCCCGCGCAGCCGCTGCCGCAGTTCTTCGTGCCGACGATCCCGCCCGGCTTCAGCCCGGCGGCGATCGGCGGGCTGTTCCGCACCGACCGCGCCGACAACCCGGTGCGCGACTGGAACATCGTCTACATCCCCTACTGCACCGGCGACATCCACACCGGCTCGGCGACGAAGACCTACGCCAACGGCAACCCGCTGATCCCGGTGCCCTCCTTCACGATCCAGCACCGTGGGTACGACAACTTCAGGGTCGTGCTGGACTGGATGCAGAAGAACGTCCGCAAGCCCAAGCAGATCCTCGTCACGGGCGTCAGCGCCGGCGGCTACGGCGCCACGGCCAACTTCCCGTGGATCGAGGAGACCTTCAAGACCGCGCGCGTGTCGCTGCTGGCCGACGCCAGCCAGGGCGTGACGACGCCGACCTTCGACAACGGCGCGTCGGGGCGCAACAGCTGGAATCCCCAGCTCGCGCCCTGGGTGTTCGGCGAGGGCGCCACCGCGGTGCCTGGCAACCAGCTGATGCGCGCCGTCGCGCAGGCCTACCCGCGCAGCAAGGTCGCGCAGTTCACGACCACGCTGGACGGGGTGCAGATCGGCTTCTACGGCCTGATGGCGATGGCCGACCCGTCGAACAGCGTCTGCGCCAACCCGGCCGTCGACTGGAACAACCAGATGCTGTCCGCACTCACGGCCGACCGCGTCGAGTCGCCGAACTTCCGCTACTACCTCGCCGCCGGCACGTACCACACGCTGCTGCGAGACGACAACTACTACGACGAGGCCACCAGCGGCGTGCCCTTCGCATCCTGGCTCGGCCAGATGCTGAAGAACCAGGGCGGCACCGGCGGGCGTGGCGGCAAGTGGCTCGACATCGCCTGCCCGGACTGCCTGACCCCGCTGCCCTGCTTCTGACGGGCGGGGTCGGCGCCCCCGGCGCTCAACCGTCGGGCGGCACGCGGTCGAACCACGGCCGCGCCCGCTCGAGCTGGCCGGCGACGCGACACAGCGTCGCCTCGTCGCCGAAGCGCCCGACCAGCTGCACGCCGATCGGCAGGCCGCCGGCGTTCCAGTGCAGCGGCAGCGACATCGCCGGCTGCCCGGTGACGTTGAACAGCGGCGTGTAGGGGATGAAGTCGAAGGTCTGGTCGGCCAGCGGGCCGATCACGCCCAGCCGGTCGAGCAGCCGGCCGGCGCCCAGCGCATTGACGATTCGCATCGCGCGCAACTCGGCCGCTGTCGGCTGCAGCGCCCCGACCGGCGGCGGCGGGCTGCCGAGCGTGGGCGTCAGCAGCAGGTCGTGGCGCTCGAAGAAGGGCGCGATGCGGCGCGACGCCAGCTGCAGCGTGTGCAGCGCCTCGACGTAGCGCGAGGCACCGAGGGCCCGGCCGAGCAGGCCGAGCGCGTAGGTCGCCGGCTCGAAGTCCGCCGCGCGCGGCGTCACGCCGGCCGCTGCCGCCACCGCCTCGATCTGCGCCCGCGTCTGCCCGGCCAGCACGGTGACGAAGGCCACCGCCCAGGCCTCGCGATCGACCGGCGGCGCGGCCTCCTCGACGTGGTGGCCGAGCGAGGCCAGCAGCGTGGCCGCGTCCTGCAGCGCCGCGATGCAGTCCGGGTGCACCGAGCGCCCGAACAGCGGCTGCGACGTGAAGGCGATGCGCAGCCGGCCAGGCTCGGCCGTCACCTCCTCCAGGAAGGGTCGCGCCACCGGAGGTGCGGCGTAGGGCGCGCCGGCGTCGGCGCCCGCGGTGGCGTCCAGCAGCGCCGCGCTGTCGCGCACCGAGCGCGTGATCGCGTGCTCGACGACGAAGCCGGCCCAGATCTCTCCGAAGGCCGGCCCGGTCGGCATGCGCCCGCGGCTGGGCTTGAGGCCGAACAGCCCGCAGCACGAGGCCGGGATGCGGATCGAGCCGCCGCCGTCGCCGCCGCAGGCCAGCGGCACCACGCGCGCCGCCACCGCGGCCGCCGAGCCGCCGCTGGAGCCGCCCGGCGTGCGCGTGCGGTCCCAGGGGTTGCGCGTGGGACCGTACAGCGCCGGCTCGGTGAACGGCAGCAGGCCGAACTCCGGCGTGTTGCTGCGTCCGGCGATCACCAACCCGGCGGCGCGCTGGCGGCGCACGAGCGCGCTGTCCTCGCGCATCGGCAGCGCGGCCAGCAGTCGGGTGCCGTTGGCCGTCGGCTCGCCGGCGATCGTCGCGATCAGGTCCTTCAGCAGGAAGGGCACGCCGGCAAACGGCCCGACGGGCTCGCCGCGGGCGACCGCGGCGTCGATGCGAGCGGCCTCGGCCCGTGCGGCCGCGTCGCGCCGGCGCACGACGGCGTTGAGGTCGGGGTTCACCGCCTCCAGCCGCGCCAGCGCGGTCTCGAGCAGCTCGGCCGCGCTCGCCTCACGCTGCCGCACCAGTTCGGCCAGCGCGAGGCCGTCGCGGCGGGTGTAGTCGTCGAAAGTGATCACGCGCGTGCCCGCCCAAGGTCCATGCCCCATTCTGACCTTGCCTGCGACCGCGCCCGCGACGCCGGACGCTTCCTGCCCTGCGCCCGGGGCCGCGCTTGACCGAAGTCAACGAGCCCACAGGGTGTGGCGCGCCGCCGCCCCGCTCCGTGCGATGCTGTGCCGATGTTGGCGCATCCCGGGTCTCGCGCATGGCGCGCAGCGTCGCTGGTGGCCGTCCTGTGGCTGGCCTGCGCGGGCGGGTGGGCGGCCGACGCGGCACCGGCACCGCCTGCACCCGGCGCGAGCGACGCCCTCGACGTCGACGATGCGGTCCTGGCCGCCGCGGCCTTCGACGCCGGCGCGCCGGAGCCGGGTTGGGCCGATCCGCCGTCGGTGCCGCCGCCCGCGGCGGCGCAGAGCCGCCAGGCGGCGTCGGTGCGCGTGGCCGACACCCAGATCCACGCCGGGCCGCCGCAGACGGTGCTGATGCGGCGCGTCATCCAGGCCCACGACGCGCAGGGGCTGACGCAGATCGGGCATGTGCGGGTGGAGTTCCAGCCGCGCCACCAGAAGATGCATCTGCACCGGCTGCAGATCGAGCGCGACGGCCGCGTGATCGACCACACCCGCACGGCCGCGGTGCGCTTCCTGCAGCGCGAACAGGACCTGGCGTCCGGTGGCTACAGCGGCGTCGTGACGGCGTCGATCCTGCTGCCCGACGTGCGCGTCGGCGACACCCTGCACCTCTCGGTGTCGAGCGTCGGCACGCACCCGGTGCTGGGCCCGCGCCTCAGCCAACGGGTGCGCTGGGACAGCGACTACCCGGTCGGGTGGCGCCGCGTGACGCTGGTCGAGCCCGCGGCCGGGGCGCTGCACTGGCAATGGCTGGGCGGCAGCGGCGGGTCCGCTCCGACGCCCACCGTCGAGCGCGGCGCGGACGGGTCGCGCCGGCTGCGCTTCCAGGCCGCGGCCGTCCCGGCGACCGTGCGCGAGCCCCAAGTGCCCGCCGACGTGGAGCCGGCGCGCTGGCTGCAGGTCAGCGGCTACGAGAGCTGGAACGAGGTGGCCCGCTGGGCGGTGGCCTTGTTTCCGCGGGACGTGCCGCTGACGGGCGACGGCGCGGCACTCGTGGAACGTCTGCGCACGCTGCCGGACCGGCAGGCCCAGGTCGTTCAGGCGCTGCATTGGGTGCAGTCCGAGATCCGCAACTGGTCGGTTGCCCTCGGCGAGGGTTCGCACCGCCCACGCACGCCGGACGAGGTGCTGCAGCGCCGTTACGGCGATTGCAAGGACAAGTCCTGGCTGCTCGTGCGGCTGCTGGCAGCGCTGGGCATCGATGCGCAGCCCGTGCTCGCATCGGTCGCGTCGCCGCGCGGGCCGGCCGCGTCGTTGCCCGGCCCGGGCGCGTTCGACCACGTGATCGTGCGCGTGCCGCTGGACGGGCGCGACCACTTCATCGATCCGACGCGGCCGCCCCAGGTCGGGCGCCTGGAGCGCCTGGGTCAGGCCTTCGAGTCGGCGGCGGTCCTGTTGGTGGACGCCGGCGCGCAGGGGCTGGTCACCGTGCGCTCGCCCAACCGCGACCAGATCTTCGTCCACTCGCTGACCGAGCGGCTGCGCCTGGACCGGTTCGATGCCGACGGCGTTCTGGAGATCGAGATCCGATGGACAGGACTGGCGGCCGAGTTCGTGCGCGCTGCGGCGAGGCGCGTCGATGCCGCGCAGTGGCGGCAGTCTTTGCTGGCCGACTACGCGCCGCGCTACCCGGCGATCCGCCTCGTCGCCGACCCGGAGCTGCTGGACGACACCGAGCTCAACGTCGTCCGACTGCGTGCGTTGTTCGAGGTGCCCGACCTGGCGCTGCCGGTCGGTGGCGGCGCCTGGGCCGTGCGCTATGCGCCGACCGTCCTGGGCGGCGGCCTGGTGCGGCCCGGCAACGCGGCGCGGCGCTTCCCGGTCGCCTTGCCGGGCTATCCGTACCGCCGGTCCTACGAGATCGAGATGACCTGGCCGGCCGTCGTCGACGCCGCGCATGCACCGCAGGCCGATCGCATGCGCACGCCGCACTTCGAGTTCGAGGCCGGCAGCAGCTTCAGCGGCACCGTGCAGCGCCGCACGCTGAGCCTGCTGCCGCGCGTTCCCGCGGTGCCGGTCGCGGAGCTGGCGGCGTTCGTCGACGACGTCGATGCGCTGATGTCACGGCTGGAGCACGAATTGGTCGTGCGACGCGACGACTGTGGCGGGGATTGCACGCCGCCGCCCGGGACAGGCCCTTGATCCGCCAGGCGTCGGCGGGTGTCCCCGTCGAGCCCGCGAGCCGACGGACCGGGCGTGCGGTCCGGCCGGCAGGGCCGGCGCCGGACGGTGTGCCGGCGGTGGTCTTCGGCGCCTTCGACCGCCACAACCTCGGCGACCTGTTGCTGGCTCACGTGGCCGAGGCGGTGCTGTCCGGGCGCGAGCTGTGCTTCGCGGGCCTGGCCGAGCGCGACCTGCGCGCCGTCGGCGGCCACCGCGTGCAGGCACTGCCGGCGCTGGCCGCAAGCTGGACGCGCGGCCCGGCGCTGCTGTGGCACGCCGGCGGCGAGCTGCTCGGCTGCCGCGCCTGGCAGGCGGCGGTGATGCTGATGGACCCGACCGAGGCGCCGGCCGCGGCCGCGCACTGGCTGCGTCGCCCGGCGGCCCGGGGCGCGTGGGCGCGC
>CAZQPN010000095.1:0-1522 GCA_964595215.1 uncultured Rubrivivax sp.
CCTCGACGCGCGAGCTCAGGTTGAGCTTGGACAGGATGTGGCGCACGTGCAGCTTGACCGTGTTGTGGCTGATGTCCAGCGCACGCGCGATCGTCTTGTTGCTCTCGCCGAGCGCCACGTGGTCGAGGATCTGGCGCTCGCGCTCGGTCAGCGACGCCAGCAGGCCCTTGCGTTCGCTTACGCGTGCCGGCCCGCCCTCGAGCATCTGCGCCAGCTTGACCGTCATCGACGGCGCCACCACCAGCTCGCCGCGGGCGCAGCGCTCGATCGACGCAATGACGTCCTCGGGCTCCATGTCCTTGAGCAGGTAGCCGCGCACGCCGACGCGCAGCGCCGCCGCCAGGTCGGCCTCGGAGTCGCTCATCGTCAGGATCATCGCCGGCGTGGCGATGCCCTCGGCGCGCAGCCGGCGCAGCAGCGTCAGGCCGTCGACCTCGGGCATGCGCAGGTCGAGCACGACGAGGTCGGGCTGCTGCTCGCGCAAGGTCGGGCCGACACGCTCCGGGTCGCCGAGCGCGGCGACGACGTCGATCCGGCCGCGGTAGCGCAGCAGGTCGGTCAGGCCGTTGCGGCACAGCGCGTGGTCGTCGACCAGCACCAGGCGCAACTGCGCCGACGGCTCGGCCGGTGGCGCGGCTGCGCCGTCGGGCAGGACGGGCGGCGTCGTCATGCCGCCCCCGAAGCGGACGGCGCAGCCACCGGGACACACAGGCGCACGCGCGTGCCGCCGCCGGCGCGCGGCAGCACGTCGACGCGACCGCCCAGCAGCGCGGCGCGGTCGCGCATGATGCCCAGGCCGAAGTGCCCCGGCTCGGTGCCCACGCCAGCGGCGTCGCCCGCGCCCGGGCCACGCCCGTCGTCGTCGACCAGCACTTCCAGCGCGTCGCCGCGGCGCTCGATCGTGATCCAGGCGTGGCGCGCGCCGGCGTGGCGGGCGACGTTGGTCAGCGCCTCCTGCACGATGCGGTGCACCTGCAGGTCCTGCTCGGCGCTGAGGTGCAGGCCGGGCGCGCGGTCCTCGACCTCCAGCGCGACATCGGCCGTCTCCTGCAGGCCGGCCTTGCTGGACTCGATGACGCCGCGGAAGCCGCCCGGGTCGATCGGGGCACGAAAGCGCGTCAGCAACTCGCGCAGCCCGGCATGGGCGTCGCCAACGGCGCTGCGCAGCTCGGCGCAATAGCTGCGCGCGGTCACGGCGTCGCCGCGCTCGATGGCGGCGTCCAGCAGCACCAGCCGCATCTTCGCGAAGGTCAGCGTCTGTGCGACCGAGTCGTGCACCTCGGCACTCAGGCTCTGGCGCTCGGCCAGGACGGCGGCGCGGACGTGCTCGCGCTCCAGACGCTCGTTGTTAAGCGCCAGGCCGAGCAGCTCGCCGATCGTCTTGAGCAGGGCCGACACCGTCGGATCGAGCGCGGCCCGCGGCGACTCGAAGAACAGGTTGTACAGCCCGAGCACTTGGCCGCGGTGGGCCAGCGGCACGGCCAGCACGCGGGCGTAGCTGCCGCTGCCGCTGCCGCTGCCG
>CAZQPN010000095.1:1622-8373 GCA_964595215.1 uncultured Rubrivivax sp.
GCTGCCGCTGCCGCTGCCGCTGCCGGGCCGATGGTCGCGCACGCAGGGTGCGGCGGCGTCGCTCCAGGCCAGATCGGCGCGGCCGGCCGCCCAGCCGCAGACCCCGCAACCGCGGTCGACCGAGCGCGCCGACGGCAGCAGCGCGGCCGGCAGAGCGTGCTCGGCGACGAGCTCGAAGCGCTGGCCGTCGGCCGACAGCATGCGCACGACACCGGCCTGCGCGCCGCAGATCCGGACGACCGGCGCGAGGAAGCGCTGCAGCAGGGCGGCCAGGTCGCCGCCGGCGGCGAGGCCGGCGGACAGCTCGGCCACGATGCCGGGGAGCGCGGACGGGTTCATGTCGATGGATGGGTCTCGGGGGTCAACGCGTATTGGACCACTGGTTCAGTGGACTCCGAATGGCGCGCACGCGCCATTCGGCCGGACCCGGACATTACCCGCTTGGGTAGTCGCCTGTCACCCGTCCCGGCTATAGACGATGCGTGCGCGGGCCGGGCGTAATCGGGGCAGGAGACCAGTGCACGGTCCGCCTCGATGCGGACCGGCCAAGACCAGATGCCGCACGCCCAGCCGCACGCCACCGGCGCGCCCTACCCGATCCACCGCCGCCGGAGCCGATGCCGATGAGCGACGCCCTGAACTACCTGGTCAAGGCGAGGCCGGACGCGGTCGGTCACTACTTCGCCTTCCTGAAAGCCTGCGGGACGCGGCTCGACCCGAAGACGCGCGACCTGATCTCCGTCATCACCAAGGTGCACGCGCAGACCGAGCGCGGGTTCCGCCAGTACCTGGGGCGCGCGCTGCGCAACGGCTGCTCGCCGGCGGAGGTGCTGGACGCGTTGCTGATGGCCTTCCCGGCGCTCGGGCTGGCCAAGATTGTCTGGGCGGTCGACATCATCCTGTCGATGGACATGCCGGAGTTCCAGCCGGCCGCGCTCGGCGCGGCCGGCGAGTGGCACGACGTGATGCCGACCAAGGGCTTCAAGGTCGGGCAGACGACGCGCGTCGAGTGCGACGGCCGCGGCCTCTTCGTGCACCGTCGCGACGACGGCTGGCGCGTCTACGACAGTCGCTGCCCGCATCAGGTCACGAACATCCCGGACCTCGCGCTGAAGGGCGTCACGCTGACCTGCCCCAAGCACGGCTGGCAGTTCGACATCCGCAGCGGCGACTGCATCGCCAAGGGCGACTGCCCGCTGAAGACCTGGGACAGCAAGGTGGTCAAGGGCCGCCTGCTCGTCCGCTGGTAGGCCCGCGGCGTCCGGCGCGGCGCCGGCGCGACACGCCCATCGACGACAAGACCCCACAGGAGACACTCCGCATGACGATCGCCCAATGCGCGCCTCTCGCCCGTCTGGCCCCCCTGGCGGCCGCCGCGCTGCTGCTGGCAGGCAGCCCCGCGCGCGCCACCAACGGCATGAACATGGAGGGTTACGGCCCGATCTCGACCGGCATGGGCGGCGCCTCGCAGGCGATCGACCACGGCACGGCCGCGATGGCGCAGAACCCGGCCACGCTGGCGCTGATGGGCGAGGGCGCGCGCACGGACGTGGCACTCGGCCTGCTCGGCCCCGACGTGCGCAGCTCGATGGCGCCGTTTCCGACCGCCAAGTCGGCCGGCACCTCGTACATCATGCCGGCGCTCGGTTACGCCCGCAGGTCGGGGTCCCTGGTCTATGGCATCGGCGTCTTCGCGCAGGGCGGCATGGGCACCGAGTACGGCGCCAACAGCTTCCTGGCCGCCGGCTCGGGCGAGCCGGTGCGATCCGAGCTGGGCGTCGGCCGCGTGCTACTGCCACTGGCCTGGAACGTGACGCCGGACTTCGCGGTCGGCGCGACCCTGGACTTCATGTGGGCCGGGCTGGACCTGCGCATGGCGGCGCTGGCGTCCGACCTGGGCGCGCTCGTGACCGGCGGCAGCGGCAACCTCGCCGCCGGCCTGCAGGGCACGCTGCCGACCCTGCCGCCGACCGCCTGGGCGCGCATCGACTTCTCGAACTCGAACGATTTCACCGGCGCTGCCAAGTCCACCGGCTGGGCCGGCAAGCTGGGCATGGTGTTTCGCGCCAGCCCGACGCTGACACTGGGCGCGTCGTACCAGTTCGAGTCCTCGCTCGGCGACATGAAGACCTCGTCGAACGGCGCGTCGCTGAGCGTGCAGGGCTTCCCGCAGGCGATCCCCGGGCGCATCACGGTGGTGGACTTCCAGTGGCCGTCGATGCTCAGCGTCGGCGCGGCCTGGCAGGCCACGCCGACCCTGCTGCTGGCCGCCGACGTCAAGCGCGTCGGCTGGTCGGACGTGATGGAGGACTTCCGCATGCGCTTCGACAGCCGTGCCGCGCCCTTCGACGGTTCGGTCAGCTTCGCGCTGCCGCAGGACTGGAAGGACCAGACCGTGACCAGCCTCGGTCTGGCCTGGTCGGCCAGCAGCACCCTGGTGCTGCGCGCCGGCGTCAACCTGTCGAGCAACCCGATCCCCGAGGCCCTGGTCAACCCGCTGTTCCCGGCCACCGAGAAGCGCCACTACACCGCCGGCGTGGGCTGGCAGCTGTCGCCCGCGGGCGCGCTGAACGCGTCGCTCACGGTGGCGCCGACGAGCACCATCGTCAACGGGATGGGCGTCAAGGTGACGCACAGCCAGCGCAACCTGCAGCTGATGTACTCGCACCGCTTCTGAATCCGCGGGGAGGGATCCCCCCATCATCCACATGGGGTATCGTGAACAAGCCATCCCGGTGATGGACGAACCCTCCCCCGTCACGCGTAATCGGGTCGCGCCAGGCATGGCGCACCCGGACGCTTCATGCCTCGCTTTGCGGAGACCACGATGAACCACGACAAGGAATTCGACGCCTCGGGCCTGTCCTGCCCGCTGCCCATCGTCAAGACGAAGAAGTCGCTCGCCGACATGGCCCCCGGCCAGGTGCTGCGCGTGATCGCCACCGACCCCGGCTCGGTGTGCGACATGGAAGCCTTCGCCGAGCAGACCGGCAACCCGCTGCTGCACTCTGGCGAGGAAGGCGGCAAGTACGTCTTCCTGATCAAGAAGGGGTGAGATGACCCGTCCGCCTGCCCACCCTCGACCGCCGCCCACCGCGGGCACACAGGAGACCTGACATGCCTGCCAAGAAGATGGCGATCATCGCCACCAAGGGCACGCTGGACATGGCGTACCCGCCGCTGATCCTGGCCTCGACCGCGGCCGCGCTCGGCTGGGACGTGCAGGTCTTCTGCACCTTCTACGGCCTGCAGCTGCTGCGCCGGGACCTGTCGGGCATCAAGATCAGCCCGCTGGCCAACCCGGCGATGCCGATGCCGGTGCCGATGCCGGTGATGGTCGCGGCGCTGCCCGGCATGGAGGCGATGGCGACCTCGATGATGAAGGCCAAGATGAAGAAGAAGGGTGTGGCCTCGCTGCACGAGTTGCGCGACATCTGCATCGAGTCGGACGTCAAGTTCATCGCCTGCCAGATGACGGTCGACCTGTTCGAGTTCAGCAAGAGCGACTTCATCGACGGCATCGACTACGGCGGCGCCGCGATGTTCATGAAGTTCGCCGGCGAGACGGACGTCTGCCTGTTCATCTAGCATCCGCGGCCTGGAGGAGGAGTCGATGAACGACAACCCGGCCGATCTCTCGAACATCGTCGTCGCCGGCGGCTTCGCGCTGGCCTTCGTCTTCGGCGCGATCGCCAACAAGACGAACTTCTGCACGATGGGCGCGATCTCGGACATCGTGAACATGGGCCACTGGGGCCGCATGCGCATGTGGATGCTCGCCATCGCGGTGGCGGTGCTGGGCGCCAGCGCGCTGTCCTACACGGGCCAGGTCGACCTGTCCAAGGCCGTGATGCAGCGGCCGACGCTGAACTGGCTGTCGCTGCTGGTCGGCGGGCTGCTGTTCGGCGTCGGCATGACGATGGCCGGCGGCTGCGCCAACAAGAACCTGATCCGCGTCGGCGGTGGCAGCCTGCGCTCGGTCGTCGTGCTGGTCTTCATGGGCATCGCGTCTTACATGACGATGCGAGGGCTGTTCGGCCAGTGGCGCGCGAACTGGCTCGACCCGGTGGCCATTCCCCTCGGCGAGGCCGGCTGGAGCGACCAGGGCCTGCCCACCGCGCTGGCGCGCGTCACCGGCATGGCGCCGGGCACGGCGCTGATCGTGGTCGCCGCCATCTTCGCGCTGGCGCTGCTGGCCTTCGCCTTCAAGGACAAGCGCTTTCGCGCCAACGGCGCGCAGGTGACGGGCGGCATCGTGATCGGCCTCGTCATCGCTGGCGGCTGGTACGTCAGCGGCCATCTCGGCTTCGGCGAGAGCCCGGAGACGATGGAGGACGTGTTCTTCGCCACCAACTCGCGCACCATCGAGTCGATGAGCTTCGTCGGCCCGGTGGCCTTCGGGCTCGAGTTGCTGATGCTGTGGACCGACCAGTCGCTGCACATCAGCTTCGGCGTCGCCTCGGTGCTCGGCGTGATCGCCGGCTCGGCGGCCTACGCGCTGGCCACGAAGCGATTCCGCTGGGAAGGCTTCGCCAGCTTCACCGACCTGCGCAGCCAGCTCGTCGGTGCGGTGCTGATGGGCTTCGGCGGCGTCACCGCGCTCGGCTGCACCGTCGGCCAGGGCCTGAGCGGGCTGTCGACGCTGGCCATCGGCTCCTTCATCGCCGTTGCCGGCATCGTCATCGGCTCGGTGGCGATGCTGAAATACACGCTCTGGCGCGAAGAGAACGCCTGAGCGGCGACGGCGTGCCGGTGCTCGCGCCGGCCGACTACAGGTCCAGCACCAGCCGCGCCGACTTCGCGCGCGAGCAGCAGGGCGTGAAGACGTCGTTCGCGGCCTGCTCCTCGGGCGTCAGGTAGAGGTCCTTGTGTTCGGGAACGCCCTCGAGCACGCGCGTCAGGCAGGTGCCGCAGATGCCCTGCTCGCAGGAGGTCTGGACCTCGACGCCGGACTCGGCGAGCGCCTGCACGACGGTCTTGTCCCTGGGCACGACGACGACCCGGCCCGAGCTGGCCAGCTGCACCTCGAAACCCTCGTCGTCGGCCGACAGGCCGACCTCGGCGCTGAAGAACTCGAAGTGCAGCTGCGCCTCGGACCAGCCCTGGGCGCGCGCGCTGCCGAGCACCGCGTCCATGAAGCCCTTGGGACCGCAGACGTAGAGGTGAACGCCCGGCTCGGGCGCCGACAGCAGCGCCGGGATGTCCAGCCTCTGCGCGCTTGCGCCATCGTCGAAGTGGAAGTGCACGCGCTGGACGAAGGCACTGCCGGCGATGCGCGCGCGAAACGCCGTGCGCGCCGCGCTGCGCGTGCAGTAGTGCATGCGGAAGTCGGCACCGACCTGCGCCAGCCGCTCGGCCATGCACAGGATGGGCGTGACGCCGATGCCGCCGGCCAGCAGCAGGTGCGCCTTCGCCTCGTGGGCGAGTGCGAAGTGGTTCTTCGGCGTGCTGATGACGAGCGCGTCGCCCTCGTTCACGCTGGCGTGCATCGCGCGCGAGCCGCCGCGAGAGCCCGGGTCGTCGAGCACCGCGATCAGGTAGCGGTGGCTCTCGGCCGGGTCGTTGCACAGCGAGTACTGGCGCGTCAGGCCGCCCGGCACCTGCACGTCGACGTGCGAGCCGGCCGAGAACGCCGGCAGCGGCCGGCCGTCGGTAGCCACCAGCTCGAAGCTGCAGATGCCCTCGGCCTCGGCCGTCTTGCGCGCGACGGTGACGTTCAGCGACGGGGTGTTCATCGGCCTGGCCTTCAGGCGGGATGGGCCGCCGGGGCCGCCGCGGCCGCTGCGTCCGGGCCGGCGGCGACAGCGGCCGCCGCCCGTTCGGCGGTGACCACGCGGTCGATGATCCTGCGCGCCTGCACGCCACCGGCGTCGGTGTTCAGGCCGAGCAGGCGGCGCGTCGGATGCGCCAGGATGTTGCGCTGCTGACCT
The DNA here is from genome assembly GCA_964595215.1 of uncultured Rubrivivax sp. GTDB lineage: Bacteria > Pseudomonadota > Gammaproteobacteria > Burkholderiales > Burkholderiaceae_C > Rubrivivax. Next base: position 7,553 of record CAZQPN010000095.1, read on the forward strand.
TCCAGCATCGCCAGGTCCTCGCGGAAGATCGCGCCCTGGCCTTCGCGGATCGACGCCGTCAGCGCCTTGTCCTGCGGCCGGAAGTTGCGCGCCATGCCCCAGAAGTACCAGTGCGAGGTCTCGGTCTCGGGCGTGATGAAGTCGACCACGATGCTGTAGACCTTCTTGTCGGCCGGTGCCTCGACGCCGCCGTGACCGGCGAGCGCGACGCCGACCTCGATCATCACGTGGCTGGGCGGCGTGAAGCGGCAGATCTGCCAGCGGTCGACCGGGGCGTCGTCGGGCAGCTGGTGCGCGCGCATCGCCATGCGCCAGAAGGGCGGCGCCTGGATGCCCTCCATGAAGCGGCTGGTGACGACCGCGTCACCCTCGGTGCGCGTGACGGGCGCGATCTCGTCGAGCTCCTGCTGGCCGATGCTGGTCGAGTGCACGTACTTCTCGTGCGTCAGGTCCATCAGGTTGTCGACCATGAGCCGGTAGTCGGCCTGGATGTGGTACAGCCCGCCGCCATAGGCCCACTCTGGGTCGTCGGCCCAGTGCAGCTGCGGCACCTGGGCCGGGTCGCCGAGCGATAGCTCGCCCGGCCAGACCCAGACGAAGCCATGGCGCTCGACGACCGGGAAGCGCCTGACCGGCGGGAAGCCGCGCACGCGCTGGCCCGGCATCGCGATCGCCTTGCCGTCGCAACCCATTTCCAGGCCGTGGTAGCCGCACACCAGCCGACCCTCGACGACGCGGCCGAGCGACAGCGGCGCGCCGCGGTGCGGGCAGAAGTCTTCCAGCGCGGCCGGCTCGCCCGCGGCGCCGCGGTACAGCACCAT
>CAZQPN010000096.1:0-8355 GCA_964595215.1 uncultured Rubrivivax sp.
TCGAAGTGCGGCGGCACCACCGGCAGGTGGGCGAAGCTCCACTTGCCGCGCTTGACGTCGTAGGCCTCGGGCGCCTTGATCTCCACCAGGTGGCCGACGGCCGAGGTGACGACGTAGCGATCGTTCTCGAAATGGTCTGCGTGCTTCTCGAACTTTCCGCTCGTCGGCGTCAGCGCACGGACGATGTCCTGCGCCACGCTGGGCTTCTCCGCGATGATGATCGCCTTGCTCATGGATCCCTTTGCCTACAATGCCGTCGCTCTCACGCGCGCGCCCTCGCATGCACATGCATGCACGCCTGCGCGCGCGCCCATGCAACCAATGTACCGAATGATGAAGACCGCGCAAGCGGCGGCCCCGAAGCCCCGCGCCCCCGCCTCCGCTGCCGCTGCCGCCAGCGGCCGTCGCATCCAGGTGCGGCGCTCCGGCGTGCACGGCAAGGGCGTCTTCGCGCTGCGCGAGATCGCCGCCGGCGAGCGCATCATCGAATACACGGGAGAGCGCATCGGCTGGCGCGAGGCGCTTCGCCGTCACCCGCACGACCCGGCCGACCCGCACCACACCTTCTACTTCTCGCTCGAGACCGGCGGCGTCATCGACGCCAAGGTCGGCGGCAACGCCGCGCGCTGGATCAACCATGCCTGCGACCCCAACTGCGAGGCCGAGGAGAGTGACGGCCGCGTGTTCGTCAAGGCGCTGCGCGACCTGATGCCGGGCGAGGAGCTGTTCTACGATTACGGCCTGGTGATCGACGAGCGCCTGACGCCGACGCTCAAGCGCCAGTACGCGTGCCGCTGCGGCGCCGCCGGCTGCCGCGGCACGATGCTCGCACCCAAGCGCCGGCGCGCGGCTCGATGACGCCAGCGGAGCGGCCGGCGCTCGACTGGCGCGCCGAGGCGCTGCGGCAAAGGCTCGATCCGCTGCTGCCGGGCATCGGCGTCGAGGTGCTGGCTCGCGTCGACTCGACCAGCAGCGAGCTGATGCGGCGGCTGCGCGCGGTCACCGACAGGGGTCGCGCCGACGTCGGGCCCACGCTGCTGGTCGCCGGACACCAGACCCGCGGCCGCGGCCGGCAGGGCCGCCACTGGCTGGCCTCGCCGGGCGCGTCGCTGACCTTCTCGCTGGCGCTGCCGCTGGCCCCGGCCGACTGGTCGGGGCTGTCGATCGCGGTCGGCGTCGCGCTGGCCGAGGCGCTCGACCCGCCCGTCCGATCGGCAGGCGGCGCGCCGCGCATCGGGCTGAAGTGGCCGAACGACCTGTGGCTGTGGGACGGCCCGGGGCGCGGCCGCAAGCTGGGCGGCATCCTGGTCGAGACGGTCACGGTCGGCCGCGAGCGCATCGCCGTGGTCGGCGTCGGCCTGAACCTCCGCCCGCTCGACGCCACGCTGCCCGCGGCCGGCCAGCTCAGCCAAGGCTACGGATGCCTGGCGGAAGTCGCCCCCGGCGCGACGGCGCCGACCGTGCTGGCGGGCGTCGCGCCGGCGCTGGCGGCCGGACTGCTCGACTTCGCCGTCAACGGTCTGGCCACGTGCCGCGGCGCCTTCGCGCGGCGCGACGTGCTGGCCGGCCAGACCATCGCGACGCTGGACGCCGAGGGCCGGACCGCCCGCGTGGGCACCGGTGACGGCGTCGACCCGCACGGTGCGCTGCGCCTGCGCACGCCGCAGGGCACGCAGGCCATCATCAGCGGCGAGGTCAGCGTGCGGCTGCCGGCCGGTCTCGATGCCGCGGCGCCGATCGCGTCCGACCGCCCGTGCTGAGGCTGCTCGTCGTCGTCCTGCTGCTGGCCAACCTAGGCTGGCTGGCGTGGACGCGTGGCTGGCTGCCGGCCGGCTGGCTGCCGCCCCCCGGCGACGCGGCCCAGCGCGAGCCGCAGCGCGTCGCGCGCCAGGTGCGACCCGACGCCATCGTGCTGCAACCGATCGGCGCGGACACGCCGCCGGCGCCGGGCGACCTGGGTGCGGGCGCCTGCCTGCAGGCCGGGCCGCTGCGCCCTGACGCCTGGAGCGCGGCCGTCGCCGCCGTCGAGGGCGCCGGCGTCGCGCCGACGGCCTGGCTGCGCGTGTCGGCCGATGCCGACCTGGGCGCCGACTGGCTGCGCGTGCCGGACGCCGACCCCGACATGGCGCGTCGGCTGCAGGCGCTGGCCGGCGACGGGCTGAGCTTCGCGCCCTGCCCCTGACGGCTCGCGCGCGGGGCGCCGCAGGCCCCCGGGAGCCGCTCAGCCCCTGTCGCGCATGCGGCGCAGGCCGAACACGGCGCCGCCCAGGGCCAGCAGCCAGCCGAGCCCGATCGCGCCGCCGCCGGTGCCGCCGCCAGCCGGCGGCGAGGCCGCGACGGCGATGCTCAGATCGGTGCTGGCGCTGTCGCCGCGGTCGTCGGTCACCGTCAGGCGCACGGTCAGCGTGCCGGCAGCCGACGTCGGCAGCAATGCCGTGGCGGCGTTGGTGGCGCCGGAGAACCCGGCCGACACGCCGCCGGTCACCGGCAGGCTCCAGGCGTAGCCGACGATCGCCCCGCCGAGCCGCGGCAGGCTGCCGCCAGCGTCCAGGCGCAGCACCTCGCCGGCCACCGGGTTCGCGGGGCCGACGAGCGCGATGCGTGCGAACGCGGCCTCGCTCGCGCGCACGGCGCCGGCGGCGTCCAGCATGCCGGCGCCGCACAGCGACGTCACGCCCGGCGCCGGATTCGGGCAATAGCACTGCAGCTGCTCGGTGCCGTCGGGCGGCCGGCAGGCGGCGACCGGCGTCGGGTCGGTGCCGTTGTCGGCACCGTCCTGCGGGAAGGGCCGGGCACTCGTGCGCAGGACCTGGCGCACCTCCTCGGGCGTCAGCGCCGGCCGCTGCAGCAGCGCCAGCGCGGCTGCTCCGCTGACCAGCGGGGCGGCGAAGCTGGTGCCGACGCTGATGTCGAAGCTGTCGGTCCAGGTCGACCCCCCCGACACCGGCCCGCGCGTGCCGCTGTTCGTGCCGGCCAGGATCGGGTACAGGCAGGGGTTGACGCCGTCGATGTTGACGCAGTTGCCGCCCGGCGCGCTGAGCGCGATCTCCGGGCCGAGGTCGCTGAAGCCGACCTTGCTGCCGGCGTGGCGCAGGCCGCCGACGCCGATGACGCCCGGGCAGTTGGCCGGCGAGCCGACCTCGAGCCCGGCGTTGTTGCCGGCGGCGGCGACGATGATGCTGCCTGCCGCGGTGATGCGCTCCACCGCGTCCACGTAGGCCCGCGTGCAGGCACCGCCACCACCGAGGCTGAGGTTGAGGACCCGGGCTGGCGTGTCATTGCGGATGCCGGCCACCGTCTGCAGCCCCGCGGCCCACAGCATGCCGGCGATGATGTCGGAGTCGTAGCCGCCGCACTTGCCCAGCACGCGCACCGGCAGCACGCGGATGCCATGCGCCGCGCCGGCCATGCCGATGCCCTCGTTGCCGACGGCGCCGACGATGGTCGACACGAGCGTGCCGTGCCAGGAGCTGTCGGTCACGCCGCAGTCGCGGAACACGCCCGAGGAGGTGTCCTCGGCCGAGGTGATCCAGTCGCCGGGGTCGGACGCGTCGCCGTCCGGGCCGTCGCCGTCGTTGGCGATGTCGGCATCGGCGATGGTGTCGATGCCGGGCAGCAGCACGCCGGCGAGGTCCGGGTGGTCGGGCCGCACGCCGGTGTCGATCACCGCCACGGCAATGCCGCCGTCGCCGCGTCGCCGGTCCCAGGCCGACTCGAAGTCGGCCGCCGACCGGAACAGCGCGTCGGGCGGCCGCAGGTGCCACTGGCCGGCGTCGGGCCCGAGCGGACGCACCGCCTGCGGGTAGAGCGGGTCGTTGGGCACGAAGAGCGCGCGGCGCCGGCGGTCCGGCACCGCCCACTCGACCTCGGGGTGCGCCGCCAGCCGGCGTGCCAGCGCGTCGCTGTCGACGCCGCGCGCACGCAGCACCTGCTGGCGCTGGCCGAGCAGCCGACCGGCGGCGAGCGGCCGGCCGGCCAGCGGCGTCAGCGCCTCGGCGCGCCGTCGCGCCTGTGCCTCGCCGGCCAGCGGTCCGCGCGCGAGCGCGGCGTCGGCCTTGAAGCCGACGATGACGCGCGCCTCGATGTCGGATGCGGGCGCTGTCGGGGCCGCTGCCGCGGCGCCCACGAAAGCCGCCCATCCGAGGGCGGCGAGAATGCGGAGCGTCATGGGCGCAGTGTAGGCGGAGCTCCGGGGCTGGACGCCGCCGCAGGGACACCTGGCACCACGGCGCCACGGCGCCAGGCGTTCAGGTCGGCGTCACTTCGCGATGACGCGCACCATCTCGAGCACCTTGTTCGAGTAGCCCCACTCGTTGTCGTACCAGGCCACGATCTTGACGAAGGTCGGGTCCAGCGCGATGCCGGCGTCGGCATCGAAGACGCTGGTGCAGGGCTCGCCGCGGAAGTCGGTCGCCACGACCTTGTCCTCGGTGTAGGCCAGCACGCCCTTCATCGGGCCCTCGCTGGCGGCCTTCATGGCCCTGCAGATGTCGTCGTAGCTGGCTTCCTTGCTCAGCTCGACCGTCAGGTCGACGACCGAGACGTCCGAGGTCGGCACGCGGAAGGCCATGCCGGTGAGCTTCTTGTTCAGCTCGGGGATGACCTTGCCCACCGCCTTGGCCGCGCCGGTGCTGCTCGGGATGATGTTCTCGAGGATGCCGCGACCGCCGCGCCAGTCCTTGTTGCTCGGGCCGTCGACGGTCTTCTGCGTCGCGGTGGCCGCGTGCACCGTCGTCATCAGGCCGCGCTTGATCCCGAAGCTGTCGTTGAGCACCTTGGCCACCGGGGCCAGGCAGTTGGTGGTGCAGCTGGCGTTGCTGACGATGGCCTGGCCGGCGTAGGTCTTGTCGTTGACGCCGTAGACGAACATCGGCGTGTCGTCCTTGCTGGGCGCGGAGAGGATGACCTTTTTGGCGCCGGCGGCCAGGTGCTTGCCGGCGCTGTCCTTGTCGAGGAAGAGGCCGGTGGATTCGATGACGACGTCAGCGCCCACGTCGTTCCATTTGAGGTTGGCGGGGTCGCGCTCCTGCGTCAGGCGGATTTTTTTGCCGTTGACGACCAGGGTGTTGCCTTCGACGCTGACTTCGCCCTTGAAGCGGCCGTGCACGCTGTCGTACCGGAGCATGTAGGCCAGGTAGTCGGGTTCGAGCAGGTCGTTGATGCCGACGATCTCGATGTCGGGAAAGTTCGCCACCGCCGCGCGCAGCACGTTGCGTCCGATGCGGCCAAAGCCGTTGATGCCTACCTTGAGGGTCATGATGAAGGTCTCCTGTGATTGAAAAAGGCGAGGGTCAGGCGTCGGCGCACGCCGCCGGCATGAGGGCGGAAAAATCGGCGATCACGCGGTCGGGGCCGCAGGCCTCGATCGGCTCGCCCATGTTGTAGCCATACGGCAAAGCCCAGACGGCGATGCCGGCGTTGCGGGCGGTGGCCACATCTATCGACGAATCCCCGACGAACAGCGCACGCTCCCGCGTGACGCCAAAGCGCTGCAGGCAATCGGCGACTCCGGCGGGGTCGGGCTTCTTGACCGGCAGGGTGTCGCCACTGACCACCCGGTCGAACAGGGGGGTCATGCCGTGCGCATCCAGCACCACCTGGGTGTAGCGGCCCTCCTTGTTGGTGACGACGGCCAGCTTCACCCCCTGCGCCCTCAATGCCTCAAGGGTTTCGCGCACATGCGGGTAGAGGTGGCTGCGCGTGCCGCAACGGCGCTGGTAGTGCTTGCCGAACTCGGCTTCGGTGAGCTTGAAGCACTCGGAGTGGCGCACGTCGTCAGCCGTGGTGTTGCCGACATGGGCCAGTGCCTGGATCAGCAGTTCGCGGGTGCCATAACCGATCCAGCGATCGACGCGCTCCTGCTCGACCACAGGAAACCCGAACTGGCGCAGCGTGTCGTTGACCGCGTCCGCGATCTCGGGGGCGGTCTCGATCAGGGTGCCATCGAGATCGAACAGGATGAGATCGTAGGGATGGCTCATGCCAGCAGCCCCTTGACCGCTTCGGCCACCTGGGCCGACGTGATGCCGAAATGCGCGTAGAGGACCGGCGCCGGCGCCGACTCGCCGAAGCTGGCAATGCCCACGACCCGGCCCGTGCGTCCCACGTATTTGCGCCAGAAGTCGGGGTGTGCCGCTTCCACGGCCACCGCAGGCAGGCCAGGCGGCAGCACGCTGTCCTGGTAGACCAGGGACTGACGGTCGAACACGTTGGTGCAGGGCATCGAGACCACCCGGGTGCGTATGCCCTCGGCGGCCAGCATCTGGTGGGCTTCCATGGCCAGTGAGGTTTCCGAACCGGTGGCGACGATCACGGCCTGCGGTGCGGGACTGTCGGCCAGGACATAGCCCCCGCGCCGGATGCCGTCGGCCATATCGACACGCGCCAGACGCGGCAGATTCTGGCGCGACAGACACAGCGCGCTGGGGCCGTCGCGGCGCTCGATGGCGCATGCCCAGGCCACTGCCGTCTCCAGACCGTCGGCCGGGCGCCAGACATCCAGTTGGGGGATGATGCGCAGGCTGGGGACGTGCTCGATCGACTGGTGCGTGGGGCCATCCTCGCCCAGGCCGATGCTGTCGTGCGTGAACACATGGACCACACGCTGCTTCATCAGCGCGGCCATGCGGATGGCGTTGCGCGAGTAGTCGCTGAACGTGAGGAAGGTGCCGCCGTAGGGGATGTAACCGCCGTGCAGTGCGATGCCGTTCATGATGGCGGCCATGCCGAATTCGCGCACGCCGTAGCTCAGGTGGTTGCCCCAGGTGTCCTTGCCCGCCTTGATGCAACCCTTGAAGTTGGTGAGGTTGGAACCGGTGAGGTCGGCACTGCCGCCGAAGAATTCGGGTACCAGCGGCGCCAGCGCATCGAGCGCGTTCTGGCTGGCCTTGCGCGTGGCCACGGCATCTTCCCGGGCAGCAATGGTTGCCAGCACGCCGGGCAGTTGCGCGGCAAAGGCCGGCAGCAGGTCACCGTGCATGCGCCGCTCGAATTCGGCGGCGTCGGCCGGGTGCTCGGCACGGTACGCCTCGAAGCGCTCGCGCCAGGCGGCCTCCTGGGCCTGTCCACGCGCGGTCGCATTCCACGCCTGCGTCACATCGGCGGGCACTTCGAAGGGCGCGGCCGTCCAGCCCAGGGCATCACGGGTGGCCTGCACCTCGGCGGCACCCAGGGCAGCCCCGTGCACGTCGTGCGTGCCCGCCTTGTTCGGCGAACCCTGGCCAATCACGGTCTGGCAGCAGATCAGCGTCGGCTTGCCGTTCGGCAGATGGGCCTGCGCCTTCGCGGCCCGGATGGCGGCGTCCACGGCGGCGGCGTCGTGCCCGTCGACCCGGGGAATCACGTGCCAGCCGTAGGCCTCGAAACGCTTGGGCGTATCGTCGGCGAACCAGCCCTCGACGTGGCCGTCGATGGAGATGCCGTTGTCGTCGTAGAAGGCCACGAGCTTGCTCAGGCGCAGTGTGCCCGCGAGCGAGCAGACCTCGTGGCTGATGCCTTCCATCATGCAGCCGTCGCCCAGGAAGACGTAGGTGAAGTGATCGACCACGCCATGACCGGGGCGGTTGAACTCGGCCGCGAGCAGCTTCTCGGTCAGCGCCATGCCCACGGCGTTCGCGATGCCCTGCCCCAACGGGCCGGTGGTCGTCTCCACGCCAGGGGTGATGCCGACCTCGGGGTGGCCGGCGGTCTTGCTGTGCAGCTGGCGGAAGTGCTTGAGCTCCTCCATCGGCAGGTCGTAGCCCTCGGCCATGCCCATGGGGGCGCCGGGATGGCCGCTTTTGGCCTTTTCCACAGCATCCACCGCCAGCATGCGGATGGCGTTGGCCATGAGGCGCGAAAGTTCGGGCGAGGGGACTGCCATGGCGTGCATGTCGTTCATGTTCATGGGATGTTCCGTGTGCCGTTCAAGCCAGACCGAGCGCGCGCTTCTTGCGCTCCATCATGCGCCAGATGAAGGGGGTGAAGATGAGCTGCATGGCGAGTTCCATTTTGCCGCCCGGCACCACGATGGTGTTGGCGCGGCTCATGGACGAACCGCTGATCATGTTGAGCAGGTACTGGAAATCGATGCCCTTGGGCTTGGCGAAGCGGATCACGACCATGCTTTCGTCGGCGGTGGGCACGTCGCGCGCGACGAAGGGGTTCGAGGTGTCGACGATGGGCACGCGCTGAAAGTTCACGTGCGTGTGCTGGAACTGCGGGGTGATGTAGTTCACGTAATCGGGCATGCGGCGCAGGATGGTGTCGGTCACGGCGTCGGCGCTGTAGCCGCGCATGTTCTTGTCGCGGTAGAGCTTCTGGATCCACTCCAGGTTGATGACCGGCACCACACCCACGAGCAGATCGGGGTATTGC
>CAZQPN010000097.1:0-3508 GCA_964595215.1 uncultured Rubrivivax sp.
GCTGATCCTGACCAGTTCGCGGAAGGTGGCGCGCTCGGGCTCGGTCAGGAAGCCGAACAGCAGCTGCGCATCCTCGCGCACCACGAAGTGCGTCAGCAGCGTCACCGGCGCACCCAGCGCGGGCAGGTGGTAGAAGGTGCTCATCGGCACGTCGACCTCGTAGCCGACGCCGTGCACGTCGAGCACCACCGTCGGCGGCGACTTCTCGACCAGCGTGCCGCCGAGCCGGCCGATCATGCGGGCGCCGCGTTCTCGACCAGCAGCCGGTCGACCAGCGCGTGCAGTGCCGCGAAGTCGGGCTTGCCGACATAACGCCGCGCCAACGCGCCGCGCTTGTCGACGAGGTAGGTGGTCGGCGTGGCCTGCAGGTCGGGGAAGGCGGCGGCGATGGTGCCGGTGTTGTCGATGACGACGCCGAACGGCAGGCCACGGCGGTTGGCGAAATCGGCCACCGCCGCCGGCGGGTCATTGCGCATCGCCACCGCCAGCATATGCAGGCCGCGCGGCTGGAAGCGGCGGTGGGTGTCGACCAGGGCCAGCATCTCCTTGACGCAGGTGGCGCAACTGGTGGCCCAGAAATTCACCAGCAGCACCTGGCCCCGAAGCGCCTCGGTGTGGCCGCGCTCGCCGTCGAGCAGGGTGTAGGCGAAATCGGGCGCCGGGGGGCGGGCATCACAGGCGGTCAGGCCGCCGGCGGCGGCCCACATTGCCAACAGGGCGCTGCGGCGAGCAAGATCGGGCGATCGTGGCGGCGGCTGCATTTCAAAGGGACTTTTCATGGACCGCAGGGAGTTTACGGCAGCACTTTTGCTCACATCCTGGGCCGGCCCGGCGTTGGCCTTGAGCGAGAGCGACGCGGCCAGCGGCGTGCGCGCGGCGCTGGAGCGGGGCGCGTTGTCGGCGGTGTCGCTGCTGGGCCGCAACGACGGTTTCCTTGGCAATCCGCAGGTACGTATTGCGCTGCCGGGGGCGCTGGACACAGCCGCCAAGCTGCTGCGCGCCACCGGCCAGGGCCGCCGCGTCGACGAGCTGGTGATGGCCATGAACCGCGCCGCCGAGGCGGCCGTGCCCGAAGCGCGGCAGTTGTTCGTCGACACCGTGAAGGCGATCAGCGTCGAAGACGCGCTGCGCCTGGTGCGTGACCGCAGCCCGACCGCGGCGACCGCGTTTTTCGCCACCAAGACGCGCGCGCCGCTGGGCGAGAAGTTCCTGCCGATCGTCACGCGCGCTACCGAGAAGGTGAGCCTGGCCGAGCGGTACAACGCCGTCGCGTCCAAGGCTTCGGGCCTGGGCCTGCTGAAGGGTGAAGACAGCAATGTGCAGCGCCACGTTACCGCCAAGGCGCTGGACGGTCTGTATTTCATGATCGGCGAAGAGGAGAAGAAGATCCGCGCCGATCCCGTGAGAACCGGCAGCGAGTTGTTGCGCAAGGTCTTCGGGCGCTGAGCGGCGCGCCAGGCGCCTGCACCGACGCTTCAGGCCGCGCGTCCCAGTTCGAACTGCAGCGCCGCCTGCAATTCGAGCACGATGGCGTCGCGGCCGACCCAGGCCTGCGTGCGGCCGCCGACTTGGCGCAATTCGAAGGCGCGGCCATCGTCGACGATGCGCACGAAGGCCAGCTGCGGCGCCTGCTGCTGCAGCTGCCGCCGCAATTGTTCGAAGGACTCGCCGGCGAAGGCGTCCTCGTAGATCAGTGCATGCGGCAGGCCCTCGCCGCAGTAGCTGCGGGCCTCGTCGATGCTGGCGGCAAAGTCCAGCAGCACGCCCGCCGGCCGCAGCGCCTCGCGCACCAGGTTGCGCAGCTCGAGCCGCACCGCCAGTGCCAGCACCTGGTGGCCGGCCAGCTGCACCACGCGTGGCGCCGTGGCACCGGGCTTGCGCGCGGCATGGCCCTGCAGCGCCTGCAGCGCGGGTGTCACGGTGTCCGGGAACGACAGCGTCAGCGCGGTGCGGACATCGCCGTCCAGGCGCAGCAGGTCCAGGCCGAGCGTGGCCGCCGACTGCTGCGCCAGCCGCCAGTCCAGGCTGTCCAGCGCCGGCTCGCCGCGATCCGGAGCGACCGCGGCGATCGGCTCCCCGGCGTCGGCTGGCCGGTAGGCAAAGTGCATCCGCAGCTGCGCCCGCGACGGCCAGGGGCTCAGCTCGAGCTGCAGGTCGATGCGACCATGGGCGTGCTCGAAGCTCCAGTCCAGCAGCGTATGCAGCAGCGCGAACAGCAGCGTGGCGTCGCAGCGCGCGCTCGCCGGCGCGAGCTGGTGCCGGACCTCGAGGCCTCGTTGTTCGAGGTCGCGTGCGCGCTGCTGAAGGGCCTCGCGCAGCAGCGCCACCAGGTCCAGCCGTACCGGCACCGTGTCGACGCCGCCCTGCGCCAGCCGCGCCACCTGCTGGGCCACGATGGCGACACGCCGCGCACGTTCCAGCTCACCACCCAGCGCCAGCAGGTCGGCGCGCGTGATGGCGCCGCTGGCCGCCAGTGCCGCCACCCGTTCGGTGGCCAGCGTCAGCGGCTGTGCGACCTCGCGGCCGAACTGCGCCACCAGCCCGTGTGGGTCGAAAGGCTGCAGGCGCGGTGGCGCGGCGACGGGCTGCCGCCGCTGGTCATGCTGGTCCAGGTCCGAAAGATCCACCGCGATGCGCTCCGCTGCGGCCGCCGCACACAGACGAGGCCGGGACGCGCAGCTTCGTGCGCCAGGCGCCGCGATGCCAGCCCGTCGGCCCGGCGCGCTGGCGCAGGGCGTGCGTTTGTCACGCCGGCGGCGTGCCGATGACGCCGAGGGCGCGCAGCCGCTGCCGCGCCGCGGCGTCGATGCCGATCTCGGCCAGCACCTCGTCGGTGTGTTCGCCCAGCAGCGGTGGCGGCCGCCGCAGTTGCACCGGCGTGGCCGACAGCCTGATCGGGCTGGCCACCAGCTCCAGCGCGTCGGTGTGCGGGTGCGCCACCGTCACCGTCATGCCGCGTTCGCGCACCTGCGGGTCGGCGAAGACTTCGGCCAGGTCGTTGATCGGCCCGCACGGCACCTTGGCCGCCTCCAGCGCCGCCAGCCAGTCTGCGCGGCTGCGCGTGCGCATGACCTCGGCCAGCATCGGCACCAACGACTCGCGGTGACGCACGCGGTCGGCGTTCTTCGCGAAGCGCGGGTCGGCCGCCAGCTCGGGGCGGCCGGCGACGGCGCAGTACTTGGCGAACTGGCCGTCGTTGCCGACGGCGAGGATCAGGTGGCCGTCGGCGACCTCGAACACCTGGTAGGGCACGATGTTCTGGTGCGCGTTGCCGGCCCGCTTCGGCGGCTGGCGCGTGACGAGGTAGTTGGCGCCCAGGTTGGCCAGCATCGCGATCTGGCTGTCGAGCAGCGCCATGTCGATCGCCTGGCCCTGGCCGGTGGCGTCGCGATGGCGCAGCGCGGCCAGGATGGCCACCGTCGCATACATCCCGGTGAACAGGTCGGCCACCGCCACGCCGACCTTCTGGGGCCCGCCGCCCGGCCGGTCGTCGCGCTCGCCGGTGATG
>CAZQPN010000097.1:3518-8333 GCA_964595215.1 uncultured Rubrivivax sp.
CGCCCAGGCCCTGGATCGCGTAGTCGTAGCCGGCGCGGTCGCGGTAAGGGCCGGTCTGGCCGAAACCCGTGATCGAGCAGTAGACGAGGCGCGGGTTGAGCGCCCGCAAGGTCGGGGCGTCCAGGCCGTAGCGCGCCATGTCGCCGACCTTGAAGTTCTCGACCACGACGTCACAGCCGGCCGCGAGCCGGCGCACCAGCGCCTGGCCGTCGGGGTGCGCGAGGTCGACCGTGACCGAGCGCTTGTTGCGGTTGGCGCCGAGGTAGTAGGCGGCCTCGGCGGTGTCGCGACCGTCGCGGTCCTTCAGGAAGGGCGGGCCCCAGCCGCGCGTGTCGTCGCCGCTGTGCGGGCGCTCGACCTTGATGACGTCGGCGCCGAGGTCGGCCAGCGTCTGCGTGCACCAGGGGCCGGCGAGCACGCGCGACAGGTCGAGCACGCGGACGCCGGCCAGCGCGCCTGGGATCGTCAGGTCGGGGCGGCCGGCGGCGCCGGCGTCGGGGACAGGGGGCATGTCGCTCATGGTCGTGGATTCTGCCCGCGCCGGTCCGACAGGGTCGGTCTGGCGCCGCCTCGGCCACCGCGACCGCACGCCGGCAGGGCCGACATCGCCACCGATAATCCGGCCGATGCACCGTTCGCCTCCGGCCGCCGCCTCGATCCCTGCCGCCGTGCTGGCCGCCGCGCTGGCCGCGGGCTGCAGCCCGGCCCTCGACTGGCGCGAGGTCCGGCCCGAGACGAGCGGCGCGATGCTGCTGATGCCCTGCAAGCCCGCGAGCCACGCGCGCCGCCTGCCGCTGGCCGGCGCGCCGGTGGAATGGACGCTGTACGCGTGCAGCGCCGGCGAGGTGACCTGGGCGATCGGCTTTGCCGACCTGGGCGACCCGGCGCGTGTCGGCGTCGCGCTTGCCGAACTCGAGGCCGCGGCGCTGGGCAACATCGGCGCGGACGCGCCCGCACAGCGCGAACCGCTGCGCGTCGATGGCGCCACGCCGCACGCGGCGGCCGTGACGCTGCGCGCCAGCGGCCGGCGGTCGGACGGGACTGCGGTGCAGGAGCAGGTGGCGCTGTTCTCCAAGGGCACCCGCGTCTACCAGGCCACTGCGGTCGGTGCCGGACTGCCGCCGGAGGCGCTCGAGACCTTCTTCGACAGCCTGCGCACGCCGTGACCGCGCTCGTCGGCGGCGCGGCGGCGGTGCGGCTGTTCGTCGGCTTCGCCGTCGCCTACTTCTTCGCCGCGCTGCTGCGCGCGGTCACGGCCACGCTGGCACCGGTCTTCAGCGCCGAGCTCGGGCTGGCCGCCGGCGACCTCGGGCTGCTCGGCGGCGCCTACTTCTTCGGCTTCGCGCTGATGCAGCTGCCGCTTGGCCACGCGCTCGACCGACACGGTCCGCGGCGCGTGCAGACGGCGCTGATGGTGCTCGCGGTCGCCGGCTGCCTGGCCTTCGCGCTCGCCGGGTCGCTCGCCGTGATGCTGGTCTCGCGCATGCTGATCGGCATGGGCGTGGCTGCCTGCCTGATGGCGCCGCTGACCTGCTACCGGCTGCGCTTCGCGCCGGCAGCGCAGCTGAGGGCCAACTCCTGGATGCTGATGACCGGCTCGATGGGGATGGTGGCGTCGACGCTGCCGGTCCAGTGGGCGCTGCCGGTGATCGGATGGCGCGGCCTGTTCGTGGTGCTGGCGCTGGCGCTCGTCGGGTCGCTGCTGCTGATGCGGGCGCTGGTGCCGCCGGACCGATCGCCGGCACCGCGGCCGGCAGGAGGTGCGGACGCGCCGCCGGCGGCGGATGGGGGCTACCTGGCGATCGTTCGCCACCCGATGTTCGTGCGCCTGGCGCCGCTGGCGCTGATGCAGTACGGCGGCCTGATCGCGGTGCAGGCGCTGTGGGCCGGGCCCTGGCTGACCGATGTCGCCGGCCGCACGCCCGAGCAGGCCGCGGCCGGACTGTTCGGCATCAACCTGGCGATGCTGCTGGCTTTCCTGGCCTGGGGCGCCGTCATGCCGCGGCTGGCGCGGCGCGGCCTGGACCCGGTGACGCTGGTGACGGTGGGCATGCCGGTTGTGCTCGCGCTGCTGGCGTGGATCGTCTGGGGCGGGACGCGGGCCACGGCCGTGCACTGGGCCGCCTGGTGCGTGGCAGGCACCTGCATGTCGCTGACGCAGCCGGCGCTGGCGCAGGCCTTCGCGCCGGCCCAGGCCGGACGGGCGCTGTCGGCCTACAACCTGGTGATCTTCAGTGGCGTGTTCGCCGTGCAGTGGGGCCTCGGGCTGGCGATCGACGCCCTGCGCGCCGCCGGCTGGGAGACGGCGGCGGCCTACCAGTGGGCGGTCGGCGGTTTCGGGCTGCTTTGCGCGACGGCCTACCTCTGGTTCCTGCGCCGCGCATAATGCACTGCAACATGGCGGCCGTGATGATCATCGCCCATGCACCGCTGGCGTCTGCGCTCCAGGCGGTGGGTCGGCACGTGTATGCCGATTCCGGGCGCCGCCTGCTGGCGCTGGACGTTGCCGCCGAGGCCACGCCCGAACAGGTGCTGGCGCAAGCGCGGGCGCTGATGGCCGACAGCGGCGAGGCCGATTGGCTGGTGCTGACGGACGTCTTCGGCGCCACGCCCTGCAACGCGGCGCTGGCGTTGGCCGACCCGGCGCACGTGCGCGTCGTCAGCGGGGTCAACGTGCCGATGCTGTGGCGCGCGCTGTGCTACGCCGGCGACACGCTGGACACGGTCGCCGCGCGGGCGCTGGCCGGCGCCACGCAGGGCGTGATGGCCGTCACCCCGACCCGACCCCAGAACCAGAACAGCCGGGCCATCGCACGTGATTCGATCGACGATCACCATCAGCAATAGGCTCGGCCTGCACGCGCGCGCGTCCGCCAAGCTCACCAAGTTGGCGGGCGGCTTTGCCTGCGACGTGCACATGTCGCGCAACGGACGGCGCGTCAACGCCAAGAGCATCATGGGCGTCATGATGCTGGCCGCCGGTCAGGGCAGCGAGGTCGAGATCGAGACCGACGGTGCCGACGAACAGGCCGCGATGGATGCGCTGCGCGCCCTGATCGCCGACCGCTTTGGCGAGCCCGACTGAGCGTCGGTCGGGCTGGCGGCGGCTTCACTCGCCCAGGAAGCGCCGCCGATGGCGGTGCGGCACGTCCTGCAGGCGCAGCAGCAGCGGCAGGTCGGCGGTGCCGAAGTCCGGATCCCACGCCGGCGGCCCGAGCAGGCGGGCGCCGAAGCGCAGGTAGGCCGCGATCAGCGGTGGCGGCGGTGCCATTGACCGGCCGGTGGCGAGGGCCTCGACCGGCAGCGGCAACCGGGCCCGCACGCGTTGCTCGATCGGCGCGAGGTGGGTCTCTGCGAGCTGGCGCCACAGGTCGGCGGCGGCGTGTCCGCCATCTCGCATGTCGACGCTCGCACAGCCGATCAGGGCGTCCATGCCGTTGCGGGTCATGAAGTCCGCCAGCGCCGACCACAACACCAGCATCGCGGGGCCGCGGCGCCAGTCACGGTGCACGCAGGCGCGACCCTGCTCGAGCAGGCGGCCGCGCATCGGGCGCAGCCGCGTGAGGTCGAACTCGGTCTCGGTGTAAAGGCCGCCGGCGCGGCGGGCGGCGTCGGGCGTCAACACGCGGCACGTGGCGACCACCGGTGCCATCTCGTCGTCGCCGGCTAGCACCAGCAGGTGCTCGCAGAACGGGTCGAACAGATCGGCCTCGTGATCGGGCGGCGTGCCGCGCGGGGGCGACACGCGCGCGCCGAGCTCGTCGACGAACACGGCGTGGCGAAGGCGCTGGGCGCGTCGGATGTCTTGCTCGTCGCGGGCCCAGCGCGCGGTCAGCGTCGGCGTCGACGCCGTGCGGACGCCCGCCGCCTGCAGCCTCGATGGCACGTCACCGCCCGATGCGCATGGCCGAGAGCCCGGATCCGTGAGCGGAAGCGACGGGTCGGCGAGTGGTCGGGCAGGGTGTTCGATGGCGATCATCACGCAGATGGTTACGACCCATGGTGACCCGCGGGTGACGCGTCGGTGAACGACGTGTGACAAGGGGTACGGGCGGCGCGCGCGAAGCGCTGCGCTACATTCCTCGGATGAGCATCCAGGTCTTCGGCATGCCGGTCTCGCGAGGGGTGGCCATCGGGCGCGCCGTGCTCGTGGCGTCGAGCCGTGTCGACGTCGCCCACTATTACGTGGCCGCCGCCCAGACCCCGCTGGAGGTCGAACGCCTTCGACACGCGCGCGATGCGGTGGCGGCCGAGATCCTCGCGCTGCAGCGCGACCTGCCGCCGGAGGCGCCGGCCGAGCTGTCGGCGCTGCTCGACGTGCACCTGATGCTGCTGCACGACGAGACGCTGACCGACGCGACCAAGCACTGGATCGTCGAGCGCCACTACAACGCCGAGTGGGCGCTGGCGGCGCAGCTCGAGGTGCTGGCGCGCCAGTTCGACGAGATGGAGGACGAGTATCTGCGTGAGCGCAAGGCCGACCTCGAGCAGGTCGTCGAGCGCCTGCTGCGCCGGCTCACGGCCGGCGCCGGCGCCGGGCCCGTGATGCCGCTGCCGGTGCAGGGCGCGCGCGACTTCGCCGGCGAGGATCCGCTGGTGCTGGTCGCCAACGACGTCTCGCCGGCCGACATGCTGCACTTCAAGAAGAGCGTGTTCACCGGCTTCGTCACCGAGGTCGGCGGGCGCACCTCGCACACGGCCATCGTCGCGCGCAGCATGGACATTCCGGCCGTCGTCGGCGCGCGCGAGGCCAGCCGGCTGATCCGCCAGGACGACTGGGTGATCATCGACGGCGACGCCGGCGTCGTCGTCGTC
>CAZQPN010000098.1:0-8331 GCA_964595215.1 uncultured Rubrivivax sp.
ACCTCCTGGCCCAGGCGGGCGAAGTCGGCCGAGAGGATGGACGGGGCGATGCGGTACGTCGTCATCGTCAAATTCTAGGCGGCACCTAGAATCGTCTCGATGAGCCGCCCCGAGTTCCGCTGCAGCGTCAAGCTGCAGTACCTGCCCGACCAGTCCAGCCCGCCGGATGGCCCTTTCGCCTTCGCCTACACGGTGACGATCGTCAACACCGGCGACGTCACGGCGCAGCTGGTCGCGCGTCGCTGGCTGGTCATCGACGCCACCGGCCACACCGAGGAAGTGCGCGGCCTGGCCGTCGTCGGCCACCAGCCGGTGCTCAAGCCCGGGCAGGAGTTCGAGTACACGAGCTGGACCCGCATCGCCACGCCGCACGGCACGATGCAAGGCACCTTCTTCTGCATGACCGAGGACGCGCGTCCCTTCGACGCCCCGGTACCCGAGTTCGCCCTCGTCCGCCCCGACGCGCTGCACTGACGCCCGCGCGACGGGCACCGAAGCCCTGATGGTCGGCACCCGCGCGTGCGTGCCGGTGTCGTGATGCTTCTCGCCTCTGCGGCGCGTGCTGCGCCAGCCGTCGGCGCCCGGTCAGCGCGGCGGTGCGCCGGGGCCGTCGCTGTCGTCGGCGGGACCGTCCTCGCGTTCGCCGCGCCGACGTCCTGAGAACATCGTCCACCAGACGAAGAAGACCAGCAGCGCAAGCGCCGCCAGGGCCTCCAGCACAATCAGCCACATGCTTTGTCGTCCTCTCGCCGATGCCGTCGTCCGGGTCGCCGGCATTCTAGGAGGCGGCCTGCTGGCCCTCGCGCTGGCCGCCTGCGCCACCGATGCGGGCGACCCGACGCTGCCCGAGCCCGCCGCCGCGGCCACCGGGCCCGGGGCCGGTGGCGCGTCGGCGCCCGCCCCACCCCTGGCGCCGACCGACGTTCGCCTGCACCCGCGGTCGCGCTGGGTGCCGGTCGCGTGGGACGCGCTGCCCGGCTGGCACGACGACCGCGTGCTCGAGGCCTGGCCGGCACTGCATGCCGGCTGCGCCCGACCGGCGCCGGGCTGGGCCGAGGTCTGCGCACGCGTGCTGCTGGATCCGCCGGCCGACGAGGCCGCGCTGCGCGAGCTGCTGACGACGCACCTGCGGCCCTGGCGGGTCGAGTCGCACGAGGGCCAGGTCGATGGCCTCGTCACCGGCTATTACGAGCCGCTGATCGAGGCACGACGCCGGCCGGACGCCCGCGTCGCCGTGCCGCTGCACGCGCTGCCGGCCGACCTGTCGCCGGAGCGGCCGTACTGGAGCCGGCGCGAGCTCGACACCGATCCGGCCGCCCGCGCCGCACTGCGCGGCCGCGAGATCGCGTACGTCGCCGATCCGCTGGACGCGCTCGTGCTGCAGATCCAGGGCTCCGGCCGGCTGCGCATCACCGAGCCCGACGGCCGCGTGCAGACCGTGCGCCTGGCCTACGCCGGCCACAACGGGCACCCGTACCGGTCGGTCGGCCGCTGGCTGATCGAGCACGGCGCGCTGACGCCAGCGTCCGCCTCGTGGCCGGCGATCAAGGCCTGGGCGCGCGCCAACCCGCGACGCGTCGACGAGATGCTGTGGGCCAACCCGCGCGTCGTCTTCTTCCGCGAGGAGCCGCTGCCCGACCCGACGGTCGGGCCGCGCGGCGCGATGGGGGTGCCGCTGACGCCCGGCCGCTCGATCGCGGTCGACCCGAGGAGCGTGCCCTACGGCAGCTGGGTCTGGCTCGACACCACCGAGCCGCTGTCGAGCACGCCGCTGCGCCGGCTGGTGACGGCGCAGGACACCGGCAGCGCGATCGTCGGCGCGGTGCGCGCCGACTATTTCTGGGGCTGGGGCGACACGGCCGAGGCCCAGGCCGGCCGCATGAAGCAGCCGCTGCGGATGTGGGTGCTGTGGCCGCGCGAGCGCGTCGACTGACGCTCAGCGCGGCCCGCCCGTCAGCGGCACGAAGCGCACGCCGAGCACCTCGCGCCGGTGCAGCCGCCCGTCGGCATCCTTGCGCCACAGCTGCAGCCCCTGGGTCTCGCTCGTCGCCCCGACCGGGGCCACGAGGCGGCCGCCGGGCGCCAGCTGCGCCGTCCAGGCCGGCGGCAGGGCTGCCGGCGCCGCGGTGGCGATGATGGCGTCGTAGGGCGCGCCGGCCGGCCAGCCGGCGTGGCCGTCGCCGGCGTGCAGCTCGACATGCCCGACACCGAGCGCGGCCAGCGTGCGCGCCGCCTGCGCCGACAGCGCGGGCACGATCTCGATGCTCGTGACATGCGCCGCCAGCCGCGCCAGCACCGCGGCCTGGTAGCCGCAGCCGGTGCCGATCTCGAGCACGCGGTCGGTCGGTTGCAACGCCAGCAGCTCGGTCATCAGCGCGACGATGAACGGCTGCGAGATCGTCTGCCCGTGCCCGATCGGCAGCGGCCGGTTCTCGTGCGCGCTCTGGCGCCATTCGGGCGGCACGAAGCGGTCGCGCGGCACGGCGGCGATCGCCGCGGCCACCGCGGGCGACGGCCGCGCGCAGCCGGTCAGGTGGGCCGTGGCGGCGAAGTCGGCCGCCACCTCGTCGAGCATGTGGCGCCGGTCGCCCTGGTGCGTGTCGTCCATGCAGGCATCGTGACATGGCCGCGCGCCGGCGGCAATGCCAGTCGCAGGCTCACCCCGGAGCCACCGCCGGCCTTCGCTGGCCCGGGCGCTGGTGCCCGGCGAAATAGGCCTTGATCGCCTGCGTCACCCGCTGGCGGCCGTGCTGGCGCCGTTCGAGCAGGCCGACCCGGCGTGCGACCTTGACCCCCGGCAGCTCGATCACGCGCAGGCGCCGGTCGCGCGCCCAGTCGACGTTGGCCAGGCGCGGCACGATCGACACCCCGAAGCCCTGCTGCACGATCGCCACCGTGGCCTCGACCGAGTTGAGCTCCATGCCCTCGACGACCTGCACGCGCGCCTGGCGCAGCGCGGTCTCGACGAGGTGGCCGGTCCAGGTCTGGCGGTCGAAGCGGATGAAGGGGCAGCGGCGCAACATCTCCAGCGGCTCGTCGGGCATCGGGATGCGCGAGCGCGTCGGCGCGATCATCACCATCGGCTCGCTGTAAAGCGGCGTCCACAGCAGGCTGGCCGGCAGCCGACGCGGTGCCTGCGTGACGACCGCGGCGTCGAGCTCGCCGCGCTCGACGCGCACCGCGAAGTCGGCCGACAGGCCGGCGAACAGCCTCACCTCGAGCTGCGGGCTGGCCTGCTTGAGCGCCCACAGCGCGTCGGCGAAGGCGCCCATCAGCGCCGACACCAGCGCGCCCATCACGACCGTGCCCGACAGCTCGTCACCGGGGCGCGCACGGCCGAGCTCGGCGTAGCGGGCGAGCAGTTCCTCCACGTCCGCGACGAGCGCGCGGCCGGACGGGTTGAGCACCACGCTGCGGCCGCTGCGATCGAACAGTGGCCGCCCGAGGTCCTCCTCGAGCGCGTGCATCTGCTGGCCGACGGCGGCCGCGGTGAGGCCGACGGCCTTGCCGGCGGCGGCGAAGCTGCCGTGCCGGGCGGCGGCCAGGAAGGTCCGCAACTGGCGCATCGAGGACATCCCATCGTCCCTTCATTCAAAAGGTATTCTTTACCGACTGTAAACAAGAATTGGCTTTTCTTTGCGTGTCATCCGGGGCACCATTCGCCGTTGACTCTCTCTCGATGCCGCGCACGGCCTGTCCCCTTCGTCGCCACCGCCTCCACCGATGACCTCTCCCACCCTGACCGTGAACGTCTGGCGCGGGCGCGACCGCGGCGCCTTCACCGCCTACGAGGTGCCGCGGCAGGACCACCAGACGGTGCTCGACGTCGTGACGCACATCCAGCGCCGGCTGGCACCCGACCTGAGCTACCGCTACGCCTGTCGCGTCGGCATGTGCGGCTCGTGCGCGATGACGGTCAACGGCGTCGCGCGCTGGACCTGCCGCACCCACGTGGCCAAGGTGGCGCAGGACGGCCGCCTGGAGATCGCGCCGCTGGCCAACCTGCCCGTCATCAAGGACCTGGCGGTGGACATGAGCGGCTTCTTCGACAAGTGGGCACGCGCCAAGGGGCAGTTCCAGGGCGCGCGCACGCGCGACGACGACTTCGCGCGCGTCGAGCCGGCCTCGCCGCAGCGCCGCGCGGCCGACGCCGGCATCGAGTGCATCGGCTGCGCCGTCTGCTACGCGTCCTGCGACGTCGTCGAGTGGCGGCCCGACTACCTCGGACCGGCGGCGCTGAACCGCGCCTGGACGCTCGTCAACGACGAGCGCGACACCGCGCAGCGCGAGCGCCTGCAAGCCGTGGCCGGTGACGCCGGCTGCCACGCCTGCCACACCCAGGGCTCGTGCGTCGAGCGCTGCCCGAAGCAGATCGCGCCCACGGCCGGCATCGCGGGCCTGAAGCGGCTCGCCGGGCGCGCCGCCGCGAGGGGCGCGCTGTGAGCACCCCGAGGTCGGCCGCGGCCGGACCTTCGCCGACGGCCACGATGGACGCAGGCCGGGCGCACGACCTCCGGAGCGTGGCCGCGCAGGCGCGGCGCTGGTACTGGCAGCGCATCAGCGCGATGGTGCTGGCGCTGTGCGTGCTGGGCCACCTGGCAGTGATGGTCTATGCGGTGCGCGGCGGGCTGACCGGCGCCGAGATCCTGGCGCGCACGCAGGGCAACTGGGCCTTCGGCCTGTTCTACGCGGTGTTCGTCATCGGGTGCGTGGCGCACGTGCCGATCGGCCTCGCGCGCATCGCCCGGGAGTGGTTCGGCGTCGGCGAGGCGGCCGCCCTGTGGTTCGCGCGCGCCTTCGGGCTGCTGCTGCTCGTGACCGGCCTGCGCGCCGTCTATGCGGTGGTGTGGGCATGAACACGCCAGGCCGACCGCTCACCCATCAGTGCCGGCCTTTCCGGCACGGCACAGCGCCCGTCGTGCGCCGCGCGCGGCCGGGCCGGGAGGGCCACCGATGATGCGGCGCAACGACGCCCGTGCGCACCGCCACGCGGCGTGGTGGGCCTACTTCGTGCACCGCGTCTCCGGGCTGCTGCTGGCGCTGTTCCTGCCGCTGCACTTCTGGGTCCTGTCGCAGGCGCTGCACGGCGCGGCGGCCTTCGACGACGCCATCCGCTTCGCCGACCGGCCGGTCTTCAAGTTCGGCGAGTGGGCACTTGTGGTGCTGCTGTCGCTGCACCTGGCCGGCGGCGTGCGGCTGCTGCTGATCGAATTCGGCCCCTGGTCCGGCCTGCGTAAGGACTGGATCGCCGCGGCGGCCGGCATCGGCGCCGCCGCCGGATTGGCGTTTGCCCTCGCACTGATATCGTGATCGTTTGCGATCCTCGCCCATTCCCAACCCCCAGCCACCTTCAGGAGATCCACCGATGGCGATGAACCGACGACTCACCCTCAAGCACCTGGCCGGAGCCGGCCTCGTGGCTGCCGTCCTGCCCTTTGCCGGCCCCGCCCTGGCGCAAGGCAGCTGGCCCGAGCGCCCGGTGAAGATGGTCGTGCCGTTCTCGGCCGGCGGCTCGACCGACGTCATCGCGCGCATGATCGGCCAACGCCTGGGCGAAATCTGGGGCCAGCCGCTGGTGATCGAGAACCGTGGCGGCGCCGGCGGCAACGTCGGCGGCGACGCCGTGGCCAAGTCGCCCGCCGACGGCTACACGCTGCTGATGGCCTCGGGGTCGATCACGATCAACCCGCCGCTGTATGGCTCGCGCATGCCCTTCGACGTCAAGCGCGACTTCGCGCCGATCACCATCGTCACCGACGGCCCGCAGCTCGTCGTCGTCCAGGATGGCTCGCCGTACAAGACGCTGCGCGACCTCATCGCGGCCGGCAAGGCCGAGCCGGGCAAGCTGGTGTTCGGCTCGGCGGGCGTCGGCAGCCAAGTCCACCTGGCCGGCGAGAGCCTGTCCTTCGCCGCCGGCTTCCAAGCCCAGCATGCGCCCTACCGCGGCGAGGCCGCGGCCTACCCCGACCTGATCAGCGGCCAGACTCAGTTCATCGTCGGCAACATCGCCGCCGCCAGCGCGCTGCTCGGCCCGAACCGCCTGCGCGCGCTGGCCGTGACGGGCACGCAGCGCGTGCCGCAGCTGCCCGACGTGCCGACGGTGGCCGAGGCGGGCGTGCCGGGCTTCTCGAACATCGGCTGGTTCGGCCTGCTGGCGCCGGCCGGCACGCCGCAGCCGGTGCTCGACAAGATCCAGCGCGACGTCGCCACCGTGATGGGCGAGACGCAGATCAAGGCGCGGCTGTTCGTTCTCGGCATGCGGCCGGTGGCCAGCACGCAGGCCGAGTTTGCGCGCACCATCGACGCCGAGCTCGAGCGCTGGAGCCAGATCATCAAGGCCCGCAACATCTCGGTGAACTGAGGGAAGGGCGCGCGCGCGTGAACGTCGACCTGCAGGCCGTGGAGGACGCGGCCCGAGAGCTCTACATCCGGGCGCTGAAGGTGCTGCCGCCGGACATCAAGTCCGGCTTCGAGCGCCTGACGCGCGACGAGACCGGTGCCACGGCACGGCAGGTGCTGCAGACCATGGTGACCAACATCGCCGTGGCCGAGCAGACCGACAACCTGCTGTGCCAGGACACCGGCATTCCGATCTACAACCTGTGGATCGGGCGCGGCGTGCAGGTCGACGGCGTGGCGCTCAAGGACGCGGTGCGCCGCGGCTGCGAGCGCGCCACGCGCGAGTACCCGCTGCGCTCGTCCGTCGTGCACCCGCTGACGCGCAAGAACAACCACACCTCGTGCGGCATCGAGGTGCCGGTGATCCACGTCGATTTCAGCGACAAGCCCGACACGCTGGAGATCGAGATGGTCCCCAAGGGCAGCGGGTCGGAGAACAACTCCTTCCTGAAGATGGCGATCCCGGCCGAGGGCGTCGACGCGATCAAGACCTTCGTCATCGACTGCGTGCTCGCCGCCGGCGGCAAGACCTGCCCGCCGACCATCGTCGGCATCGGCCTGGGCGGCACCTCGGACCTGGCGGTCGCGCTGGCCAAGCGCGCCGCGACACGGCCGCTGGGCAGCACCTGCACCGACCCGGACGGCGCGGCGCTGGAAGCGCAGCTGTCCAAGGCCGTCAACCAGCTCGGCGTCGGCCCCCAGGGGCTGGGCGGCGACGCGACCGCATTCGCGGTGCACATCGAACTGGCGCACACGCACATCACGATGAATCCGATCGCGGTCAACATGCAGTGCCACTCGGCGCGCCGCGCCCGCGCCACGCTCACGCCGGACGGCGTGGCCTACGGCTTCTGACGAGGGCGCGACGATGACGCACCACGTCCTGACCACGCCCGTCACCGAAGATCAGGTGCGTGTGCTGCGCGTCAACGACACCGTGACGCTGCAAGGCACGCTCTTCGGCATCCGCGACGCGACCCAGATCCACCTGTTCGACCGCGGCCGCACGACGCGTTTCGACCTGCACGGCCACGCCGTCATCCACACCGCGCCGAACGTGCGCAAGGTCGAGCCCAGCCCCGAGCACCCGGCCGGCTACGCCCCGGTGTGCATCGGCACCACCACCTCCGACCGCATGGAGCGCTTCACGCGGCCGCTGATGACGCAGCTCGGCGTGCGCATCGTCATCGGCAAGGGCGGCATGCGCGAGGGCTCGCTGCAGTGCTTCGGCGAGCTCGGCGGCGTCTACCTGGCGATCGTCGGCGGCACGGCGGCGCTGGAGACGACGTGGATCGAGCAGATCGAGGACGTCGACCTCGACGACCTCAACCCGGAATCGCTGTGGCGGTTCCGCATCCGGGACTTCGGCCCGCTGCTGGTGGCGATGGACAGCCACGGCGCCAGCCTGTACCGCGATGTCGGCGAGGCCACCGCGGCTCGCCGCGCGCAGGTGCTCTCCGGCCTGGGCGTGAAGGCCTGAGGCCACGCCGGGACGTCGTCGACGCGGCGCCGACCGCAGCCGACGTCCTTTCCGACCCGACCCAAGACCACACCGGGGCCCGACCATGCAACTGCCGCGCATCCAGACCGATGTGCTCATCCTCGGCTCCGGCGGCGCCGGGCTGTTCGCCGCGCTGCACGCGCACCAGGCGGCCCCCGGGCTGTCGATCACGGTCGCCGTCAAGGGCCTGCTCGGCAAGTGCGGCTGCACGCGCATGGTCCAGGGCGGCTACAACGTCGCGCTGGCCGAGGGCGACTCGGTCGAGCGCCACTTCACGGACACCATCGAGGGCAGCAAGTGGCTGGCCGACCAGGACCTCGCCTGGACGCTGGTCAACGGCGCCGTCACGCGCATCCGCGAGCTCGAGAACGAGCTCGGCTGCTTCTTCGACCGCAACCCGGACGGCACGATCCACCAGAAGGCCTTCGCCG
>CAZQPN010000099.1:0-8320 GCA_964595215.1 uncultured Rubrivivax sp.
CCTACGGCCCGGTCAAGCCGGTTCCGTGGCGGGAAGCTTGATCGCTTCAGCACGCTCCAGGGCTTGCATGGATGACCGACATGACGCCTGACCGTCCCCAGCCGAACGGCGGCGCCGACCCGGGGCGCCGATGATCGACTTCGGCTTCGACAAGCTGGCCCTGATCGGCGCCGTGGCGCTGATCGTCATCGGGCCCGAGAAGCTGCCGAAGGTGGCGCGCACCGTGGGCCACCTGTTCGGCAAGGCGCAGCGCTACGTGGCAGACGTCAAGGCGGAGGTCAACCGCTCGATCGAGCTCGACGAACTCAAGAAGATGAAGACGCAGTTCGAGGATGCCGCGCGCGACGTCCAGAGCAGCGTCGAGTCCGAGGTGCGCGATGCCGGCGCCTCGTTCGAGTCCGACTGGCGCGAGGCCACGGCCGCGCTCGACGGTGTCGGCAGCCCGGTGCCCTCGCCGCACCACAGCATCGCGCCGCCGCCGGTCTACCGGCCGCCGAAGAAGAACTGGCGCCTCAAGCGAGGCGCCACGCCTCAGTGGTACAAGCAGCGCCAGGGCGTGCGCACCAAGGCGCAGTCCGGCGCCGCCCGTGTCGCCCGTTTCCGTCCGCCGGGCCTGCGCGGATGAGCCCCGCCCGGCCGCCCGAAGGGGCTCGCTCCCGCCTGGCGGGACCGGCCGCAGGCCGTAGGGTGCGCGCATGAGCGCCTCGCCGGACAAGGACGAACTGGAAGGCACCGAGGCCCCGTTCGTCTCGCACCTCGTCGAGTTGCGCGACCGGCTCATCCGCGCGCTGATCGCGGTCGGCATCGCCTTCGGTCTGCTTGCCTTCTGGCCCAGTCCGGCCGGTCTGTACGACCTGCTGGCGGCGCCCCTCGTGGCCCATCTGCCGGCCGGGGCGACGCTGATCGCGACCAATGTCATCTCGCCCGTGCTGGTGCCTCTGAAGATCACGCTGGCGGCGGCCTTCATGGTGGCGCTGCCTTACGTGCTGTACCAGGTCTGGGCCTTCGTCGCGCCGGGGCTGTACTCGCACGAGAAGCGCATGGTGCTGCCGCTCGTCGTGTCCAGCACGTTGCTGTTCCTGCTCGGGGTGGCGTTCTGCTACTTCATCGTCATCCCCGGGATGTCGCAGTTCATCCAGACCTTCGCGCCCTCCAGCATCACGGCGGCGCCTGACATCGAGCAGTACTTCGGCTTCGTGCTGACGCTGTTCCTCGTCTTCGGCATCGCGTTCGAGGTGCCGATCGCCGTTGTCGTGCTGGTGCGCATCGGTGTCGTTTCGGTCGACCAGCTACGCAAAGCGCGTGGCTATTTCATCGTCGGCGCTTTCATCGTCGCCGCCATCGTCACGCCGCCGGACGTCATCTCGCAGCTGGCGCTGGCGATCCCGATGTGCCTGCTGTATGAAGTCGGCATTCTGGTGGCCCGGGGCATCGAGAAGAAGCGACCGCCGGCGGACGGCGCCGACGCTTGAGCGGCGCGCTGGGGCCTCTGCGCGTGAAGCTCAGCGGCTCGGCCGGGCCGCCGCGGGCCGTTCGCCGACGGTGACGTCCAGCGACAGCGCCTCGCTGCCGCGCTGCACCGACAGGGTCGACGTCGCGCCAGGTGTCAGCGCGGCCACCGCGGTCAGCAGCTGCGAGCGATTGCCGACCGGTGTGTCGTCGACGGCGACGATGACGTCGCCCGGCTGCAGCCCGCCGCGGCTGGCCGGCCCGTCGCGCAGCACGCCGGTCACGAGCACGCCGCGGCTGACCGGCAGGCCGAAGCTGCGCGCGAATTCCGGCGTCAGGTCCTGCTGCTCGACACCCAGCCAGCCGCGCTGCACGCGGCCGTCGCGCACTAGCGCATCGAGCACCTGGCGTGCGGTGTCTGCCGGGATCGCGAAGCCGATGCCCAGGCTGCCGCCGCTGCGCGAGAAGATGGCCGTGTTGATGCCCACCAGGTGGCCTGCGGCGTCCACCAGCGCGCCGCCCGAGTTGCCCGGGTTGATGGCGGCATCGGTCTGGATGAAGTTCTCGTAGGTCGACAGCTGCAGCCCGGTGCGGCCAAGGGCGCTGACGATGCCGGCAGTGACAGTCTGGCCGACGTTGAACGGGTTGCCGATCGCCAGCACGAGGTCGCCGACGTGCAACGCCCCCTGGTCGCCGAAGGTCGCGACCGGCAGCGCGTCGAGCTCGATCTTCAGCACCGCGAGGTCGGTCTCGGGGTCGGAGCCCACGAGCTCGGCGGCGGCGGCCCGGCCGTCGGCGAGCTGCACCTCGATCTCGTCGGCGCCGTCGACCCCGTGGTGGTTGGTCAGCAGATAGCCCTCGGGCGCGACGATGACGCCGGACCCGAGGCCGACGCGCGGCTGCGGCGCCGGGTCGCCGAAGAAGAAGCGGAAGCGCGGGTCGTCGCGGTGCGGATTGGGGCGCGCGGCCTGGCTGGCGACGATGCTGACGACAGCCGGCGCGGCCAGTTGGGCCGCCGCGCGGAACCCCGGCCAGGCCGCCAGGGCCCCCGACCCGGCGCCGGCGGCCGGCGTCGGCGCGACCATGGTGAGGCTGGGTGCCGGCAGCGGCAGCGCGCCACGCCGTCCGCCCAGCCACTCGGGCTTGAGCGTGGCGACGACGAACAGCAGCGCCAGCGCGACGGTGACGGCCTGCGAGAATAGGATCCAGAGGCGGCGCATGGGATCGGCGGTCCGGGCGGCGGAAGTCGGTGGAAGAAGGAAGAGCGGGGCCGGCGGCGACCGCCGTTTCGTCGACGGCGCCACAACTGGAGCAGGGGACGATGGCCGACCGCGATGAGATCGAGCGTGCGCTGCGCGCGCTGCTGGACCCGGACGGATTCAAGGATTATGGGCCGAACGGCCTGCAGGTCGAGGGCCGGCCGCGGGTGCGCCGGCTGGTCTCGGGCGTGACGGCGAGCCTGGCCTTCATCGATGCAGCGATCGCCGCCGGCGCCGACGCCCTGCTGGTGCACCATGGCCTGTTCTGGCGCGGCCAGGACGGCCGCGTCACCGGCTGGATGAAGCAGCGGCTGGCGCGCCTGCTGGCGCACGACGTGAGCCTGTTCGCCTACCATCTGCCGCTGGACGCGCACGCCGAGCTGGGCAACAACGCCCAGCTCGGCCGGCGGCTGGGGCTCGTCGCCGATGGCCGGTTCGGCGAGCAGGACATCGGTTTCATCGGCGCGGCGGCCGACGCCATGCTGGACACGCTGGCCGCACGCGTCGCCGACGTGCTGCAGCGCGCGCCCACGGTGGTGCCGGGCGACGGACGGCCGCTGCGGCGCGTGGCGTGGTGCACCGGCGGTGCACAGGGCTACTTCGAGGCGGCGATCGCGGCCGGCGCCGACGCCTTCGTGACCGGCGAGATCTCCGAGCCGCAGGCGCACCTGGCGCGCGAGACCGGCGTCGCCTTCCTGGCCTGCGGCCACCACGCGACCGAGCGCTACGGCGCGCCGGCCGTCGGCGCCCACATCGCCGGCCGGCTCGGCCTCGAGCACCGCTTCATCGAGATCGGCAACCCGGCATGACCCCGTCGGCCCCGCCACCACCGCTGCTCGTCACGCAGGGCGACCCTTGCGGCATCGGCCCGGAGACCGTCGCACGCGCGGCGCTCGACGGTCTTCTGGACGACGCCTGCGTCGTCGGCGACGTCGACGTCATGCGCCGCGCGGCGGCGCTCGTCGGCGGCCGGCCGCTCGCCGTCGTGGAGCGGCCGGACGACGCCGTGCCGCCGCAGGCGCTGCGTCTGTGGGTGCCGACGGGCCTGCCGGACGGGTTGTCTGCGCTGCCCTGGGGCGTCGTCGACGCGAAGGCCGGCGCCGCCGCGGCGCGCTGCATCGAGGCGGCCGTGGCGCAGATGCGTGCCGGGCACGGCCGCGCCATCGTCACCGCGCCGATCCACAAGGGGGCGCTGGCCGCCGCCGGCGTCCCTTTCCCGGGCCACACCGAGATGCTTCAGGCGCTCGCCGGTGCCGAACCGCCGCCGGTGCGCATGATGCTCGCCAACCCGGAGCTGCGCGTCGTTCTGGTCACCATCCACCAGTCGCTGCGTTCGGCGATCGAGGCGCTGGACTTCGACGCCGTGCTGTCGACCATCCGCATCGCGCACCGCGCCGCGGCCGCGTGGGGCCAGCCGCGTCCGCGCATCGCCGTGGCCGGGCTGAATCCGCACGCGGGCGAGGGTGGCCTGTTCGGCGACGAGGAGATCCGCTTCATCGGCCCGGCGGTGCAGGCGGCGCGCGCCGAGGGCATCGCCGCCAGCGGGCCCTTCGCGCCCGACACCGTGTTCATGCGCGCGCGGCGCGGCGAGTTCGACATCGTGGTCGCGATGACGCACGACCACGGCCTGATCCCGGTCAAGTACCTCGGGGTGGAGCAGGGCGTCAACGTGACGCTCGGCCTGCCCTTCGTGCGCACCAGCCCCGACCATGGCACCGCGTTCGACATCGCCGGCCGCGGCATCGCCGATGCGGCGAGCCTGGCGGCGGCGCTGGCGATGGCGCGCCGGCTTACGACCGGGTCGGTGGCGGGTGGGGCGTCTGGCCGGCTGGCTCAGGCGGCGACGACGCCGCCGAGCGACGACAGCTGACGCCGTGCGCGCGCGGTGGCGCGCTCGATCAGGTAGGCGTTCTCGTAGGCGCGCAGACGCCCGGTCTCGCACAGCTTGACGAGCATGCGGCGCGTCAGCGAGACGGTCCGCTTGTGACGCTGGCCGTGCGAGAAGATGAAGCAGCTGCGGCCCGGGCTGACATGGGCCAGCTTGACCTTGTGCCAGCCACCGTCCAGGTGCATGCGATACGCGCACCCGAGCTGCACGTGGTCCGCGAGCGCACGGCCGCTGGTTTCCTCGGGCGCCTCGGGCGGGGGCAGGCCGGTGATGTCGATGTCGACCGCCGTCACCGCCGGCTCGGCCAGCGCGTCTGGCGTGATCGGGGCGGCCCAGTCGATGCGGGCGTCGTCGATCAGCCCGATGCGCGCCGCCTCCTCGCGCGTGAAGCGCGGCTCGGCGATGGCGTCATCGAGCACCGGGAGGTCGACGCCGGCGGGCGGCAGGTCCTCGGGCACCGGCAGCGGCGCGCCGAAGGCGCCGTCGACGCGCTTGGCCAGCAGGTTGTGGTCCAGCGTGCTCAGGCCCTGGCCCTTGAGCGACTGTGCATGGGCCGGCAGCAGCAGGCCGAAGAAGGCCTTGCGCGCCGAGTCCGGCCAGGCGATCAGGTCCATGCCTTCGTTGAGCCCCTTCATCAACCTGGGCAGGGTGGCCAGGAAGTCCTTGCGCTGCTCCGGCGTGCCCTTGGGCTGCACGCTCATGAAGAGGTCGCGCGCAATCGCACGCAGGCGTGTGAAGGCCTCGCTGCCGGCGCCGT
This sequence comes from uncultured Rubrivivax sp., assembly GCA_964595215.1. Lineage (GTDB taxonomy): Bacteria > Pseudomonadota > Gammaproteobacteria > Burkholderiales > Burkholderiaceae_C > Rubrivivax. Next base: position 5,354 of record CAZQPN010000099.1, read on the forward strand.
GCTTGCGCACGGCGCGCATCAGCACCTGACTCCAGGTCTCGATCAGGAACTCGCGCACGAAGTCCGGCCCCTCGAGCTGCTCGAGCTCGCTTTGCAGCTGGGCCGCGTAGCGCAGCACCAGCCGCAGCTCGGTCTCCTTCTCCTCGACGACCTCGACCGGGTCGTCGTCGGACTGCACTTCCTCGCGCACCGCCGTGGCGACGAAGTGCTCGAGCTCGTCGAGCTTGCGCTCGTAGACATCCATGCGGTCGAAGTCGCCGTCGACGATGTCCTGCACCAGCGCCTTGATGTGCTGCAGGAAGCGCTTGGCGTCGGCGGCGGCGAAGTCGTCGTAGGCGGCAGCCAGCGACGCGATGCGGTTGACGAAGCGCCGCACCGGGTGGCGCCGCGACGAGAAGAAGCTCGGGTCGCCGAGCGCGGCGCGCAGCACCGGCAGCTGCAGGCGCGCGATCTGGCGCGCCATCTGGGGCGGCACCTTGGGGTCGGACAGGATCTGGTCGAACAGCGTGCCGATGACATCGATCACCATGTGATCGAGCGTGCCGTTGGCCACCTGGCGCAACTGGTCCCGGTTGGCCCGGATCAGGTTCGGCGGCAGCGGCGCGCTGGCCGGGGCGTCCCAGCCGCTGCCGCCCAGGTCGGCCGGGCCGGCGTCGAGGTGCGCCAGGTTGCGGATCAGCGTCATCAGGCGCGGATCGATCTGGCCCATCTGTCCGATCAGCGAGTCGCGGACGGACGAGCGCGCGCCGCCGCGCGTCGCGGCCGCACCGGAGCGGCTGTCGGCCCCCGGTCCGCTGCCGAGCGACGACGCCCCGGCGTGCAGGCTGCTCGAGCCCGGGTCGCGCAGGCTGTCGTAGCCCGACACGTGGTGGCCGTGTTCGGCCGTGGTGCGCACGCTCAGCCCCGCGGGCTGGATGCCCGCGCGGTGCAGATCGGAGACGATGGCCTTGTAGGTCACGCGCATCTCGCCGGCCAGCGAGCGCCCGATCTCGGTCAGGAAGGTGGCCCGGATCTCGGGACGGTCGGTGGCGGCCTCGACGCCCTTGACGAGCGCGAAGCCCAGCACCTCGGGCCGCAACGGGTTGGGGGTGTCGGACCCGCCGAGCAGCGAGACCATGTAGGCCTCGAGCTCACGCAACTCCCACTCGCAGGCGTTGGCCAGTTCCATGCCGAAGCGTTCGGCCGAGACGCCGCGCTCGACCTCGTCGTCACCGACCAGCGTCAGGCTGTCCCACTTCGTCGGGCCGCCGCGCGCGCCCTTGGGCTGGCACTCGCGTCGCAGCCGCTCCTGGAACTCCTGGTCGAAGGCCATCGAGAAGAACGAGCCCTTGCGGTTGAGCTCGTACTGCGCCGCCAGCAGGCGGTCCCGCGCCGAGCGCTCCGACGTGGCCAGCGCGGCCAGCCCGAGAGCCTCGACCGTGCGCTCGACGGCCGCCCGGGCGCTCTTCTGGATGCGCACGGCTGCCGCCTCGAGCAGCGGGGGGACGCGGTGGGGGGTGGGCAGGCTCATGGGTGCGGACCGAGACATCCGGAGTCTGCCCGAGCGCCACCCGAGCGAGCGCCGCGACAGCGGGCGTCAGGCCTGCCTTTTCAGCGCATCGCGGATCTCCCGCAGCAGCACGACGTCTTCGGGCGTGGGCGCCGGCGGGGCCGGCGGGGGCGGGGGCGCTTCGCGTTTGAGCCGGTTGATCTGCTTGACCATGATGAAGATGATGAGCGCCAGGATGAGGAAGTTCAGCGAAACCGTGATGAAACTGCCGTAGGCGAGCACGGCGCCCTGCTTCTTGGCTTCTGCCAGCACCGTCTCGGTCTGCCCTGCCAGAGGCAGGAAGTAGTTGTTGAAGTCCAGTCCGCCGAAGATCTTGCCGACCACCGGCATGATGACGTCGTCCACCAGCGAGCCCACGATCTTGCCGAAGGCGCCGCCGATGATGACGCCCACCGCCAGGTCCATGACGTTGCCCTTGGTCGCGAACTCCTTGAACTCCGATGCAAAACTCATGCTGCCGCTCCTGGTTTGTTGGGTTCGGTAATCTATGGACTCTGCCCGGCGCGAAGCGGCATCTGCCTCTGCGGCGTCGGGGCGCTCATGCCGGCGCGCAGACGGCGTGGCGTGCCGGGATTGTGCGCCAGCGACCTCCCGGGACGACCGGCCGGGAGTGTGCCGAGGCGCTCCGTTAGAATCCCGGGTTGACCCGAATCTGTCTAGAACTCGAGGACTTCCATGAGTGACGCTGTCGTCGACAAGAGCCGACGCACCTGGATCGCGATCACCTGCGGCGCCGGCGCCGTGGGCGGCGTGGCCACCGCGGTGCCCTTCGTCAGCACCTTCGCCCCGTCCGAGCGCGCCAAGGCCGCCGGCGCGCCGGTGCGCGTGGACGTCGGCGCCCTGCAACCGGGCGAGAAGCTGACGGTCGAGTGGCGCGGCAAGCCGGTGTGGATCCTGCGCCGCACGCCCGAGATGCTGGAGTCGCTCAGGAAGACCGATGCGTTGGTCGCCGATCCGACCTCCGACCGCACGCAATACCCCACGCCCGAGTACGCCAAGAACGAGCACCGATCGATCAAGCCGGAGTACCTGGTAGCGGTCGGCATCTGCTCGCATCTGGGCTGCTCGCCGATCGACCGGCTGCAACCGGGTGCCCAGCCTTCGCTGCCCGACGACTGGACGGGCGGCTTCCTGTGTCCCTGCCACGGGTCGACCTTCGACCTCGCCGGCCGCGTGTTCAAGAACAAGCCCGCGCCGGACAACCTCGAGGTGCCGCCGCACGTGTACCTGTCGGACACCGTGCTCCTGATCGGCGAAGACAAGCAGGCCTGACGCCAGCAGTAACCAGGACCAGAGGACCTCATGGCTGAATTCAAGTCAGTGCCTGCCGACGCACCCATCGGCGCCAAGTTCATGACGTGGGTGGACAACCGGTTTCCGGCCACCAAGCTCTACAAGGAGCACCTGAGCGAGTACTA
>CAZQPN010000100.1:0-8320 GCA_964595215.1 uncultured Rubrivivax sp.
CCGGCGCTTGACGCCGGTGATCTCGCCGATCGGGTCGGGCATGGCGGCGATCTGGTCGCAGCCTTCGGCGACGGTGTCGATCACGGACTCGGTCAGGCGCAGGCGGTCGACCATCGGCGCGCCCAGGCCGGCGGCAACCGCCGCCTCCAGGTCCTTCGCGTTGGCCGACTGCAGCGCCGGCACGGCCGCGCGCAGCCGGCGCGCCAGCACGCGCAGGGCGTCGTCCTTGGCCGCCGTCGGCGCGGCGGCCATGCGTGCCGACGCCGCGCGGGCCGCGGCGCCGACATGGGCCATGTAGGCGGCGATGTCGTCGATCTGCATGCCGTGATTGTCCTCCAAGCCCCGATGCCCGGCCTCGGGCCTCGGCCCGGGCGTCGGCCGCGCTCAGCCCAGCCAGGCCAGCACGCCGAGCCAGAGCGACGACGTCAGCACGTAGGCGACGGTCGAGACGACGATCGCCGTCGTCGCCTCGTTCTGCCGCACGCGGTAGCGCTGCGCGAAGATCAGCGCGTTGTTGCCGGTCGGCAGCGCCGCCATCAGCACCACGACCGCCAGCGGAATGCCCTCCAGCCCGAAGCCCCAGCGTCCGACCCCCAGCACCAGCGTCGGCAGCAGCAGCAGCTTGAGCAGCGCCAGCTGGGCGACACCGCGCCACTCGGCCTGCACGCCCTCGTAGGCAAGCGACAGTCCGATCAGGACCAGGCACACCGGGACGGCGGCGCCGCCCAGCCCGGCGAGCGCCTCGTCGGCCACCGGGTGCAGGCCGATGCCGGACAGGTTCCAGGCCAGTCCGGCGAGCACCGGCAGCACGACCGGGTGCACGATGGTGTTGCGCACCGTGGTGCGGATCGTCGCCGCCATCGCGCGCGGCCCGGGCTCGGCGCGCGCCAGGTCGGCCTCGACGAGGACCGTCGGCAGCGTCAGCAGGATCAGCGCGTGCAGGCTGACGAGCGCGATGTGAACCGCCAGCCCGGCCTCGCCGAACAGCGCCGCGGCGACCGGGATCCCGAGCTGCACCGAGTTGCCGAACGACGCCGACACGGTGCGCGCCGCCGGCAGCGCAGGTTCGCTGCGGTCGCGCCAGCGCTGCCAGAGGTAGAACGCGAGCGCGAACGCCACCGCCGGCACGAAGTAGGCGGCGATGATGCGCCACGGCATGGCTGCAAAGTCCAGGCGGGCCGTCGTGCGAAACAGCAGCGCCGGCACGAAGATGTAGAACGCCGCGTTGCTGAACACCCGCGCCGGGTCGCGCGCGTCCGTGCCGTGACCGAGCCAGCCCATGCGCCCGGCGACCCATCCCAGCGCCACCGTGAACAGGATCGCCAGCAGCTTGTAGAAGACGGCCAGCGTCATCGGGCCTTCGTCCGGGACAGGTCGCAGTTCAGCCCAGAGCGGCCTTTGGCCGCTCTGGGCCCAAGGGCCCTTTCGTTCCGCTCCCCCAGCGCCCTCCGCGAGGGGGCTCTGGATCGAATGACGAGTCGGCCCACGGGCCGACCCATCGTTCTCCAGGCGTACCGCGTCGTCGACACCACCCGCAACGCGTCGCCGCATGCGCCGGCCGCAAGGCCGGCCTGTCGGTCATGCTGGTGCCCCCTCTCGGAGGGGGGCGAGGGGAGCCATGCGTGAAGGGCAACGCCCTGAGCGGCCAAAGGCCGCTCAGGGCCGATACCTGCCGCCCAGCCCGCACCTGCCAAAGCCACCCGCCGCACGGTCAACGCGGCACCAGGAACAGCGTCGCCAGCGGTGGCAGCCTCAGCTCGACCGACTGCGCGCGGCCGTGGGACGGCACCGCCTGGACGTCGACGCCGCCGCCGTTGCCGACGTTGCTGCCGCCGTAGTGGGCCGAGTCGGTGTTGAGCGCCTCGCGCCAGTGCGACGCGCCCTCGGGCACGCCCAGGCGCCAGCCGTGGCGCGGCACCGGCGTGAAGTTGCACACCACGATCAACGGCCGCCCGGTCTCGTCCCTGCGCAGCCACACAACGACCGATTCGGCATCGTCGTCGGCCACCAGCCACTCGAAGCCGGCCGGGTCGCAGTCCAGCCGGTGCAGCGCCGGCTGCTCTCGGTACAGGCGGTTGAGGTCGCGCACCAGCCGCTGCACGCCGGCGTGGCGGTCGTCGGCCAGGTCGGGCCAGGGCAGCTCGGTATCGTGATTCCACTCGCTGCGCTGGCCCCACTCCTGACCCATGAAGAGCAGCTTCTTGCCCGGGTGGCCCCACATGAAGCCGTAGTAGGCGCGCAGGTTGGCGAAACGCTGCCAGTCGTCGCCCGGCATGCGGCCGAGGATCGAGCCCTTGCCGTGCACCACCTCGTCGTGCGACAGCGGCAGCACGAAGTTCTCGCTGAAGGCGTAGACGAGACCGAAGCGCAGCTTGTCGTGGTGCCAGCGGCGGTGCACCGGATCCTCCTTCATGTACTGGAGCGTGTCGTGCATCCAGCCCATGTTCCACTTGTAGTGGAAGCCCAGTCCGCCGGTCGAGACCGGCGCACTGACGCCGGGAAAGGCGGTCGATTCCTCGGCCAGCGTGATCGCGCCCGGGCACTCGGCGCCGATCACCTCGTTGGCCTGCCGCAGCAGCGCGATCGCCTCCAGGTTCTCGCGCCCGCCGTGCACGTTGGGCACCCACTCGCCGTCCTGGCGCGAGTAGTCGCGGTAGAGCATCGACGCCACGGCGTCGACACGCAGCCCGTCGACGCCCATCCGCTCGATCCAGTACAGCGCGCTGCCGACGAGGAAGTTGCGCACCTCGTGGCGGCCGAAGTTGTAGATCAGCGTGTCCCAGTCGCGATGGAAGCCTTCGCGCGGATCGGCGTGCTCGAACAGCGGCGTGCCGTCGAAGCGCGCCAGCCCGTGGGCGTCGGTCGGGAAGTGCGCCGGCACCCAGTCCAGCAGCACACCCAGGCCGCGCGCATGGCAGGCCTGGACGAAACGAGCGAAGCCCTCGGCGTCGCCGAAGCGCGCGGTGGCGGCGTACAGCCCGAGCGTCTGGTAGCCCCAGGAGCCGTCGAACGGGTGCTCGGTGACCGGCAGCAGCTCGATGTGCGTGAAGCCGAGGTCGGCCGCGTAGGCAGGCAACGCCGCGGCCAGGTCGTCCCAGCTGTGGAAGCGGCCATCCGGGTGGCGCCGCCAGCTGCCCAGGTGCACCTCGTAGATCGACACCGGCGCCGACCGCGCGTTGGCCTCGGCGCGCCCGCGCGGCAGCGAGCGCGCGGGCGGCAGCGGCCTCGGCACGACGCTGGCGTTCTCCGGCCGCACCTGTGCGGCGCGCGCATACGGGTCGCACTTGAGCGGCTGCACGGCGCCGTCACGCGTGCGGATCTCGAACTTGTAGCGGTCGCCCGGCGCGGCGTGCGGCACGAAGAGCTCCCACACGCCCGAGGGCCCGCGCGAGCGCATTGGGTGGCGGCGCCCATCCCAGCCGTTGAAGTCGCCGACCACCGACACGCGGCCCGCGTTGGGGGCCCAGACCGCGAAACGCACGCCGTCGAGCGCGTAGACGCCGTCGCCGAGCGTCAGCGGGTGCGCGCCCAGCACCTCGAAAGGCCGCCGGTGGCTGCCCTCGCCGAGGTAGTACAGGTCCTGTTCGCCGATCAGCGGGCCGACCCGGTAGGCGTCGCCGTACAGGCCGCTGCTGCCGTCGTCCCACTCGATGCGCAGCCGGTAGTCGAAGGGGTTGCGCCGGCGTGGCATCGAACCCTCGAACAGCCCGCCGGGCGCGCGCTCTGGCAGCGGCGCGACGCGCCGGCCGCTCTTGGTGTCGTGCACCGTGACGTGCCGCGCGCGCGGCAGCACGGCGCGCACCCACAGTGCACCCTCGGCGTCGGTGTGCATGCCGAGCACGGCGAAGGGATCGGGGTGCCGCGCCTCGAGCAGCGCGTGGACGTCGACGTCGTTCAACATCGGGTCGTGCCGGGGTGGCGGCCTCGGCGGGTCAATGGATCGGACCAATGGTACGCGCCGCACCGGTCCGGCGTATCCCGCGCAGCGGCAACGTGGTCAGTCGCGGCTGCTGCGGCCGAAGCGCTCCAGCCGCAGCGCCAGATGCTGCCGCTTGTCGGCCAGCTGCCGCAGCAGCGCGTCGCGCGCCGTCGGCGTCGGCGCCGCGTCGGCCCGCTGCTGCAACGCGCGGATCTCCTGCATCAGCTCGACCTCGGGCGGCGCCATGCCGGCGTTCTTCAGGATCTTGAACGGCATGCGCCATTCCACCGGGGTCTCGTCGAAGCCGTCGTCGGCACGCATCGGACGACCCCAGCTCGGGGCGCGGCGCAACTCGCCGCGCGCCTCGCTGTCGCGCAGCGCCTCGCCGATCTGCTCGTCCAGGCTGCGCACGCGCGCCAGCCGCGCGCGCTCGCGGTCCCGCTCGCGCGCTGCCGGATCGTGGGCGCCTCGCACCGGGTCGGGCGCGCCGACCCCCGGGAAGGTCGCGGCGGCCTCTTCGTGCGGCGCCCCCTGGCAGGCGCCGCCGGGCGGGCCCGGCAGGCTCACGCGCTGGCCTCCTCCGGCGGGCCGATGCGCTCGATCCAGTGGCGGGTCAGCGGCGTCGCCGGCTTGGCCATGCAGCGCTCGTTGAGCAGCGCCCGGCCGAGCCGGTGCGCGCTGCCGCGCGCCGCGGCAGCCAGCACGGTCTGGTCGATCAGGTCGCGCTGCGCGTGGCTGCCGCCGAAGCGAGGCGCCTGGGCCCGGGCGGCGTAGAGCTGCTCCGCGGCGGTGTCGTCGTCGCCGCGCGCAAAGGCCAGCATGCCGCGCATCAGCGGCAGGCCGACCTCGCGTGCCACGGCGTGGTTGTCGCGCGCCGCATCGGCCGCCGCGAGCACGCGCGACGCACAGCGCGCCACCCAGCGTTCGGCGCCGGCGATGTCCCCGGCGCCGATCATCGCCAGCACCGCATGCAGGTCGTTGAACGCGTACAGTCCGGCCAGCACCGGGTCGGGTCGCCAGTCGTCGATCAGCGCGCGGCAGCGCGACGACACGTCGGTGCCCAGGAGGTGCAGCCGCCACAGCAGCGCCGCGGCGTCGACGCGATTGAGCGTGATCTGCAGCGCCTCGCCGGCGAGATGGCTGTCGACCAGCCGCAGCGCGCCGGCGACGTCCAGCGCCTCGACACGGAACAGCGCCTGGTGCCACCACAGGTGCACGGCGAAGCCGTTGCCCTCGGCCCACTGGGGCTGGTGCTGGCGCAGCCAGGCCGCGCCGTCGTCGAAGCGCCCCTGCATCTCCATCACATGGGCCACCGCGTGCACTGCCCACGGCACGCGCGGGTCGGCCTGCAGCGCCTTGCGGCCGGCATCCTCGGCGGCGGCGAACTCGTGGCACTCCTCCAGGCCGAAGGCATACAAGCCCATCACGCACGGCTGCAGCGGGTCAGCAGCATCCCACTCGGGCAGCGCGCGCGCCGGCCGCGCGCGCAGCTGCAGCGCGTCGCCGCGGTAGAAGTCCCACAGGTGCGACCACTGCAGCGCCAGCGCGTCGCGCGGGTGCTGCAGCAGCAACTGGTCCCACAGGTGGCAGGCATGCGCCCAGCGGCCCTCGGCGACGCGCTCGAGTGCGACCAGATGGGCCTGTTCGCGCGCCGGCGCGCGGTCGACGAGCGCGCGCGCCGCCGCCAGGTGCTGCGCCGCCTCGGAGGCGAGCGCGTCCTCGGTCAGGCTCAGCAGAAAACCGGCCTTCATCAGGTGCGGCAGCATCCATCGCGGGTCGGCCTCGATCGCACGGTCGAGGTCGGGCAACGGCACGTCGTAGAACGACATCATGCGCCACAGCGCCGTCTCCGCCGCGTCGCGCGCGTCGGCCGAGCCGGTGCCGCAGGGAAGGCCTCTCCGATCCTGGAACGCCATGGATCGAATGTAGCGCAGGCCCGCGGACGCTCTTCCAGGCCCTGCTGGCGCGGCCTTCAGCGTGTCCTTCAGCGCGCCCAGCGCACGCTGGCGATGTCGTTGGCGAAGATCGGCGAGCTCTTCCACAGCCCGCTCAGGCCGCGCCGGTAGACCGCGACCTGCGCCGGGTTGAACAGCCAGGCGTTGACGGCGTCGGTGGCCAGCTGGCGCTGCATCTGCTGCCACAGCTTCAGTCGCTCGGCGGCATTCGTGGTGCCGGCATGGTCGCGCACCAGGGCGTCGAAGACGGGGCTGTCGTAGCCCCAGTAGTACGCCTTGTTGGTGTACTGCATGTAGTCCAGCGGCTCGACGTGGTTGATGATGGTGAGGTCGAAGTTGCCCTTGAACGGGCCCGACAGCCACTGCGCCCACTCGACGTTCTCGATCTTGGCGTTGATACCGACCTTGGCCAGCATCGCCGCGACCACCTCGCCGCCCTTGCGCGCGTACTGCGGCGGCGGCAGCGTCAGCGTGACGTCCAGCGGCGTGGCGACACCGGCCTCCTTCAGCAGTGCGCGCGCCTTGTCCGGGTCATACGGATACATGCCGGTCAGGTCGACGTAGCCGGCGTCGGTCGGCGCGAAGTGGCTGCCGATCGGCGTGCCCAGGCCCTCGAGCACGCCGTCGATGAACGCCTGGCGGTCGATCGCATGCGCGATCGCGCGCCGCACGCGCACATCGTCGAAGGGCTTCTTCTTGTTGTTGATCGTCAGCTGGCCCTTGCCGGCGGTGCTGCCGACCTCGACCGCGAAACGCTTGTCGCCCTGGAACTGCTTGAGCGCCTGCAGCGCGCCGAAGCGCGGCATGCCGTCGATGTCACCGGCCAGCAATGCCGCGACCTGCGCCGCAGGGTCGTTGATGATGCGGAAGGTCACGCGCCGGATCGACGGCTTGACGCGCGCGTCGGGGCGCGCGGTCAGCGTGATCGCGCTGCCCTTGCGCCATTCCGCCAGCACGTAGGGGCCGGTGCCCACAGGGCTGGTCGCCGCCTGCGCGGCGGTCTTCGGGTGCAGGATGACGGCGGTGTTCTCGCCCAGCCGGAACGGCATCGTCGGGTCGGCGCGGTCCAGCGTCAGGATGACGGTCTGCGGGTCGACGACGGTGATGCGCGAGATGTTGTCGAACACCGCCTTCTTCGCCTTGTTCGTGCTGCCGTCGGCCTTCGCGCGCTCGAAGCTGAACTTGACGGCCTCGGCGTCGAACGGGCTGCCATCGGAGAAGGTCACGCCCTTCCTCAACCGGAACGTGTAGCTGCGGCCGTCGGGCGTCTCGGTCCAGCCCTCGGCGAGCAGCGGCGTGACGCGGCCGTCGACCTCGATCTTGGTCAGGCCCTCGAGGATGTTGTAGTGCACGACCTCGCCGATGGCGGCGGCGGCCGCGGCGGTCGGGTCGAGCGACGGCGGCTCGAGCACCATGCCGAGCACCAGACGGTCCTTGGCGGCCCAGGCCGGCAAGCTGCCGAACAGGCCTGCGGCGGCGAAGGAAACGGCAGCAAGGGTCAGTGCCAGGCGGCGTGACAGCGTCATCGGGGGTTCTCCTCGTCGGGGGGCGGTGACGGGTCTGATTCTGCACCCGGCACCGCGGCCAGCAGGCGCCGCGTGTAGGGATGACGCGGGTGGCGCAGCACCTCGGCTGCCGAGCCGTGCTCGACGACGCGGCCGTGCTGCAGCACCAGCACCTCGTCGCACACCAGGTCGACCACCGCCAGGTCGTGGCTGATGAACAGGTAGGTCACGCCCCAGCGGTCCTGCAGGTCCTGCATCAGGTTGAGCACCTGCGCCTGCACCGAGACGTCGAGCGCGCTGACGGGCTCGTCGGCAACGATGAGCCTGGGCCGGGTGACCAGCGCCCGCGCGATCGCGATGCGCTGGCGCTGGCCGCCGCTGAACTCGTGCGGATAGCGGTCGAGGTCGGCGGCGCGCAGGCCGACCGCCTCGAGCACCTCGACGGCGCGGCCGCGCTGCTCGGCCGGCGCCAGGTCCTCGAGCAGCGCCAGCGGCTCGGTGACGGTACGGCCGACCGTGCGGCGCGGGTCGAGCGACCCGTAGGGGTCCTGGAACACCATCTGGAAGCCGCGCCGCGCCCGGCGCAGCGCCGCCGCGGGCAGGGCGTGCAGATCCTGCCCGTCGAAGACGACGCGCCCGACCGTCGGCGCCTCCAGCGCCATCACGAGACGCGCCAGCGTGCTCTTGCCCGACCCGGACTCGCCGACCACGCCCAGGCTGCGCCCGCGCCGCAGCGTGAAGCCGACGTCCTGCAGCGCGGGCAGCCATTGCGCGGGTCCGAGCATCGAGGCGCGCGGCAGCCGGTAGCGCTTGGCCAGCGACTCGACCTGCAGCAGCGGGGCCGTCATGCCGGCAGCGGCGGCGCGAAGGCATGCGCCAGCGCGTCGGCCTCGTCGGCACGGCGGCAGCGCACGCGCCGGCCGCCGGGCAGCGGGCGCTCT
>CAZQPN010000101.1:0-8298 GCA_964595215.1 uncultured Rubrivivax sp.
GCGCGCGCGGCGCGGGGCCGGCCCCGCGCGCCAGCAGGTCGATCAGCTGGTCGGTCTTCATCGCTCGCTCCTGGCGCGCTCGGCAAGGCGCTTGAGCCCGCGGTGCACCTGGACCTTGATCGCCGACACCGACACGCCGGTGCGTGTCGACGCTTCGGCCACCGACAGCCCCTCGATCTTGGTCAGCGTGATCGCCACGCGCTGCGCCTCGGGCAGCGACTGCATCAGCTGCGCGAGGTCGCGCCGCGCCGGCGCCTCGTCGTCGGAGGTCGCCAGCTGCGTCTCGTCGACGTCGTCCCAGGGGTCGTGCAGCGCGTCGCGGCGGCCGCGCCGGCGCCACAGGTCGATCAGCTTGTGGCGCGCGATCGCCAGCACCCAGGCACTGACGGGCAGCGCCCGGTCGCAAGTGCCACGCTGCAGATGCACGGCCAGCAGGGTTTCCTGCACCAGATCCTCCAGTTCGTCAGGCAGCGACTGCATGCGCCGCCTGAGGTAGGCGCGCAGCCGCGCCGCGATGCGTTGCAGCGCCTCGCGGTAGGCGGCCTCGTCGCCGGCCTGGGCCCGCTGCCACACGGGCGCCAGCCGGACTTCGAAGTCGTCCTGGGGCGCGCTCCCTGTCATTCGCCGGACCGCCGCCACCGGTTACATCCAGGCGTCGACACCGCCCGCAGCGCGCCGGTCGCCGCCACATCGGTCACCGGACGCGGCCCTCGGACGACTCTCCCGAAGGCGACCTGCCGCCGGCAGGCGGCAGGCACGCCGGTTCCCTGCATCGAACCCCATCGCCTCACTGCATGCCCCCGTCCATGGTTGCCGACGCCACCGCGCACGGCGGACCGCGCACGGATCGTCCGACACGCGCCGGGCCATTGTGCCGCCGGTCCCGACGGCCATGCCGCGTGCCCGCGCCTGCGAACTTCCGGGAGCAAGAACCCCCATGCCCAGCACCCGCACCGAGTTCCCTGGCAGCCAGGGCGCCACGCTCGCCGCCCGCCTGGACACGCCCTACCGCACACCGCGCGCCTGCGCGGCGCGCTGCGTCGACCGACGACGGCGCGCGCTGCACAATCGCGCCCATGGTGTCGTCCCTGCCGCCCTCCCCCGGGGCCCGCGCGCGCCGGGCACCCGCGGCCGGCGCCGACTGACCGTCGCCGACGACCCACCCCCGGTGCCGACGATGGGCGCGACCTCGCCACGCATCTTCATCTCCTACCGGCGCGACGACGCCGTGGGCTATGCCGGCCGCCTGGAGGAGTCGCTCGAGCGGCGGCTCGGGCGCGGCAGCGCCTTCCGCGACATCGGCGACATCGCGCCTGGCGAGGACTTCCTGCACGTCATCCGCGCCCGCCTGGCCGAGGCCCAGGCCGTGCTGGTGCTGATCGGCCCGCGCTGGGTCGGCGCCGGCGGGGCGGGTCGACGGCGGCTGGACGACCCGGGCGACTTCGTGCGCCTGGAGGTGCAGGAGGCCCTGGCCTCGGGCGCCCGGGTGGTGCCGGTGCTGTTGCCGGGCGCCGCGATGCCGGCCGAGGACGACCTGCCGCCGCCGCTCAAGCCGCTCGCCCGGCGCAACGCGCTGGTGCTGAGCGACGCCCACTGGGACGCCGACATCGCGCGCCTGCTGGCCAGCGTCGGCGCATCGCCGCGCCGTGCGGTCTGGCCGTGGGCGGCCGGCGGCGCCCTCGCCGCTGCCGCCGCGGTCGCGGCCCTGTGCGTGCTGCGTCCGGACCCGGCCGCCGACACCGACGCGCGCCTGATCGGCCGCTGGGAGGCCGACGTCCGCTACGACTGGGGCGACCGGCACACCGAGCGTTTCGAGTTCGAGCGCCATGCCGGCGAACTGACCGCCACGGCCAGCTTCCTCGGTCATCCGAGGCCGGTCCAGGCGCTGCGCGTCGACGGCGCCAACCTGCACTTCGAGACCCGCACCCGGCAGTCGATGGGCGACGACACGCGCGAGCAGACCCATGCCTATGCCGCCGAGCTGCGCGGTCGGCCGCCCGACGAGGTGCTGGCGTTCCGCATGCAGACCACGGGAGGCTTCAGCAGCCACCGGCCGCTCACGTTCGAGGCACGGCGCGTCACCGCCACCGACGTGGCGCCGGCCGGCACGCGCCCGTGAACGAGCGCGCCAGCCGGCTCGATGCCGCCGAGCGGTGCCCGAGCCGGCCGACGGCGTGGTCGACCATGGCGGCGATCTCACTCGGCTGCAGCCCCACCGGCCGACAGCTGCGCAGGTGATGGCCGCCGAAGGCGGCGAGCCCGACCGCGCGCACGCCGTCGACGACATCGGCCTCGAGCACCGTCAGCGGTGTGCCATCGGCCGCCCGCAGTCCGGGCGCGTCGCCGACGGACAGCGCCGCGTGCGACCAGGTCGACTGCGTCAGGTACCTGATCGCGGTCGAAAGGCGCGTGCCGCCCTCGACCAGCAGCACGTCGCCGGGCTGCAAGGCGCGCGCCAGCGCATCGAGGTCGGTCGGCCGCGCGGGAGGCGATCGACGGCGTGGTGGCCATGCGCCCCCGTTCGCCGCCGAGCGGGCAGCGGTTACACGCGCCCTCGCCACCGCAGCGTGACGGCGCCGGGACGCCCACAATCGCAGGCTTCACCTTGCTGCAGCGCACGTTGCCGATCCCCACCATGCCCGCCACCGTCGACTATTACTTCAACCCCGTCTCGCCCTGGGCCTTCCTCGGCCACGACCGCTTCGCGGCGCTGCTGCGCGAGACCGGCAGCACGGTGCAGATGCGGCCGGTGGACTACGGCGTCATCTTCCCCGCCTCCGGCGGCCTGCCACTGCCCAAGCGCGCGCCGCAGCGCCAGGCCTACCGGCTGGTCGAGCTGCGCCGCTGGGCCGAGCACCTCGGCATCCCGCTGAACCCGCAACCGACCTTCTTCCCGGTCGACGGCACCGCGGCCACGCAGCTCGTCGTCGCCACCGCGATCGCGCACGGGTCGCCGGCCGCGCTCGACCTCGCCGGCCGCATCGGACGCGCGATCTGGGTCGAGCAGCGCAACGTCGCCGATCCGGCGGTGCTCGACGCCCTGCTCGCCGAGGCCGGCCTGCCGACGTCGCTGCGCGCGCACGCGGCGTCGCCCGAGGTCGCGGCACGTCTGGCCGACGACACGCAGCGGGCCCTCGCCGCCGGCGTCTTCGGCGCGCCGAGCTACGTCGTCGACGGCGAGATCTTCTGGGGCCAGGACCGGCTCGACTTCCTGGCCCGGCGGCTGCGCGCCGCGGGCTGAGCCCGGCCTCGGCAGTCCGCCGACCGGTCCGGGTCAGCCCAGCGCCGCCCGCGCATCCACCACGTCGCGCTGCTGCGCCTGCGCCACCGGCGCGCAGGTGAGGCGACCGGCGTGCACGTTCAAGCCGGCGCGCAGGTGCGCATCGGCGCGCAGCGCGTCCAGGCCGTGGTCGGCCAGCCGCTCGACGAAGGGACGCGTGGCGTTGGTCAGCGCCAGCGTCGCCGTGCGCGCGACCGCGCCGGGCATGTTGGCCACGCAGTAGTGCACGATGCCGTCGACCAGGTAGGTCGGCGCCGAGTGCGTCGTCGGGCGCGAGGTCTCGAAGCAGCCGCCCTGGTCGATCGCAATGTCGACCAGCACGGCGCCCGGGGGCAGCAGACGCAGCATGTCGCGCGTGACGAGCCTGGGCGCGGCCGCGCCGGCCACCAGCACGGCGCCGATCGTGAGGTCGGCACCGGGCAGCGCGTCGGCCACCGCCTCGGGCGTCGAGAACCGCGTCTGCACGCGGCCGCCGAAGCGGTCGTCGAGGCGTCGCAGCACCGCCGCCGAGCGGTCCACCACGGTGACGCGCGCGCCCATGCCGAGCGCGATCGTCGCCGCCTGCGTGCCGGCCACGCCGCCGCCGAGCACCAGCACGCCAGCCGGCACGACGCCCGGCACGCCGCCGAGCAGCACGCCGCGCCCGCCGGCGCCCTTCTCCAGCCAGTGCGCGCCGACCTGCGGCGCCAGGCGGCCGGCGACCTCCGACATCGGCGTCAGCAGCGGCAGCGAGCCGTCGGCCGCGGTCACCGTCTCGTAGGCGATGGCGGTGGCGCCGCTGGCCAGCAGGTCGTCGGTCTGCGCGCGGTCGGGCGCGAGGTGCAGGTAGGTGAAGAGCAGCTGCCCGGGCCGCAGCCGCGCGCGCTCGGCGGCCTGCGGTTCCTTGACCTTGACGACCAGCTCGGCGCCCCAGACCGCGCCAACATCGACGATCTGTGCACCGGCGGCCGCATAGGCGGCGTCGTCCAGCCCGATGCCGGCGCCGGCGCCGGCCTCGACGCTGACGCGGTGGCCGCGCGCCACCAGCGCCTGGACGCCGCCCGGCACCACGCCGACACGGTGCTCGTGGTCCTTGATCTCGCGCGGGATGCCGATGTGCATGGGGACCTCGTCGGGGGTTGCCGTTGACGCCCCCAATCTACGACTTCCGCGGGCGACTCTTCGTCGGACCTGGGCGCGGCAAGGGGATCGACTCGCTGTCTCGGTGCGATCGCGGCGTGGGAAGTTCGTCGCCACAGACGACGAGGCCCTGCCGAGGCAGGGCCGGGGCGGGCGGGGTGCGGCCCGCACGGGCGGGCCGCCGCGCACAGGGCGAGCTCAGGTCGGCGCCGCCGTGTCGGCTTGCATGCGCACCAGCACCTGGTGGCGATGCTCCGGGCTGGCGGACTGGCCGATGATCTCGAAGAGCGCCAGGGTCACCACGACGGACAGCGCCATGGCGACGAAGCGGTGCATCACGGGGGTGTTCATGGTCGGCTCCTCGGTGCGCGGCGCCCGGTGGGTGTCGCGTTGGGTGTACTGTCGGCCGCGGGCCGCGCCAGCGCGACCGCTTTGCGACGAAACGCGTTCCTGCCGCATCGAATCGCGTCTGGACCGGATGGATGCCGCGCCGTGCCGGCCCGGCCCCGCACGCCTCGACGCGCACCCACGGAGACCCCGCATGCCGCACAAGACCCACGTGCTCGACGGCCGCGTGCTGCTCGTCGACAGCATCACGCAGCTGGAGGCCGCCGACGCCGGCGCCGTCGTCGTCAGCGGCTCGCACGGCGGCGTCAGCTCGGCGAGCTACGCGCTCGCGTGGCCGCTCGCGCTGGCGGTGTTCAACGATGCCGGCATCGGCAAGGACGAGGCCGGCATCGCCGCACTGGGCCTGCTGCAGGCGCACGGGCGCGCGGCAGCGACGGTGGCGCACACCAGCGCGCGCATCGGCGACGCCCAGGACGCCTGGACCCAAGGCGTGATCTCACGGGTCAACGCCGCGGCCTCCGCCGGCGGGTTGGCGCCGGGCGATCGGCTGCGCGATGCGCTGACCCGGTGGACGGCAAGACCGGGGCCAAGATGACAGGTCAGCCGCAGCGCGTGGACGCGGCAAGGCACCGCGCGCGCCTCAAGGGCAGGTCGGGTCCGGCGCGTCGGTGTCGGTGACGGCGGCCGCGGCGTCGATTTGTCGGATCGAGGCATCGCAGACGGGTTTCGACCGGTCCTCCAGGCGCTTCATCAGGTCCTCGGCCGTCCACTGGCGCAGCGGGTCGGCGATGCCGGGACGCGGGTTGAGGGCCGGCGTCCTCAACACCAGCGCGGCGACACCCGCGGCCAGCGGCGCGGCCATCGAGGTGCCCGACCAGGTGCCCCAGCCGCCCGGCACCGCGCTGACGATGGACTCGCCAGGCGCCGCCAGCCTGATCCAGCCGCCGGCATTGGCGAAGTCCGCCAGCCGGTTGGCCTCGGTCGTTGCGGTCACGGCGCGCGTGCCCTCGACCTGCTCGGCGGCCGGGAAGACCTCGACCTGATCGCTGCCGGCGTTGCCGGCCGCCGACAGCACCGCCGCGCCGTGGCCGAGCGCGCAGCGCGCGCGGTCGTCGTCGAAGCCGGGGTCGTCGAAGTCATCGTCATCGTCATCGTCATCGTCGAATTCGCAGCTCGCCAGCGCGGTGGCGATCTCGAGCATGCGCGTCGGCTGGGTGCTGCCCAGGCTCATGTTGATGACGTGCGCGCCGTCGTCGCTGGCGGGATTGCCGTCCGGATCGACCGCCCACGCCAGCGCCTCGGCCAGCACCCAGCTGTTGCCGCGCCCGGCCGGGTCGAGCACGCGCAGGGGCATGATGCGCGCGCCTGGCGCCGCCAGCGCGACCAGCCCGGCGACATGCGTGCCATGGCCGTAGCCCGCGTCCGCGGTGCTGCCTTCCTCCGCCGGGTCGTCGTCGGCGTCGACGAAGTCGCGCCCGGGCAGCAGCCGGCCAGCGAACGCCGGGTGCGTGGCGACGATGCCGGTGTCGAGCACCGCCACCCGCACGCCGGCGCCGGGGGTCACCGCGTGCGCCAGTGGCAGGCGCAGCGCCTGCGGTGCCCACTGGCCGGCATAGTCGCCCTCGCTGTCGCCGATGGCCCAGAACGAGTTGCCGCGCGCGCCCTCGGGGGTCTCGCTCTCGACGTTCGGCTCGGCGAACACGACCCCCGGCTCGACACTCAGCGCAGCAGCCAGCGCGTCGGCATCGCCGCCGGTCGGCCCCTGGAGGCGGTAGATCGGGCGCCGGCCGAAGCGGTCGACGACGGCCAGGCCGAGGCCGGCGGCGAGCGCGGCGACGTCGGTGCCCGTCGCGACCTGCACCAGCACCTGCGGTCCGGCCGCCGGAGGCGGAGGAGGAGGAGGGCTCACGGTCCCGCCTCCGCCGCCCGCGACCGGGTCGGCATCGGCACCGCCACCGCCACCGCCGCCGCAGGCAGCGATCAGCAGGGCCGCGGCGACGGCGGTGAGTCGGCTCAGGGCGGCAGGCGGGCAGGTCGGATGGTGCATGGCGGTGAAGCTCCGGATCGGTCGGGCGGTCCGGGACAGAGTGTCGCTCGGTGCCGATTGATACATGGACCGAGCCGTCGCGCTGGCAAAAGGGCTTGTCTCGGCAGGCGTCGGGCGGGGGGACGCGGGCGAAAGATCTCCGCTCGTGCCGGCGTTCAGCCGCACCCGTGCAGCGCGAAGGCGGCCCAATGGGTGGGGTGGGCGCCGGTCTCCGCCGCCACGGCCTGTGCCTGCTGCAGCGCCCGCGCCGGCGTCAGGCCGCCGCCCAGGCCGGCGTAGAAGCGACCCATCAGCGCCGCCGTCGACGCGTCGTCGACGGGCCACTGGGTGGCCAGCACGCCACCGGCGCCGGCCAGCACGAAGGCGCGCACCAGGCCGAGCACCTCGTCGCCGGCGGCCACGCGGCTGGCGCCGGTCTCGCAGGCCGACAGCGTCACCAGCCCGGCGCGCAGACGCAGCCGGGCCACGTCGTGCAGGGTCAGGCGGCCGTCGGCCAGCTCGACGAAGGAGAAGGCGGGGTTGTCAGCGCGGAAGCGGCCGTGACAGGCCAGGTGCAGCACGTCGACGTCGCCTCCCTCGGCCTCCAGCGCCGCGCGCGTGGCCGACGCGTCGAGCCGCGTGGCGGCGCCCGTCCCGAAGGCGGCAGCGACCGCCCCGGCCTCGGCCGCCACCTGCGGCAGGCCGGGCCCGCCGACGCCCAGCACGAGGGCGCGCTCGAATCGCGCCGCCGGCCGCTGCTGCAGCGCACGCCAGACGGCGGCGCTGGGCGAGCGCACCAGTTCGTGCGTCTGCACCAGCCAGTGCGCGCCGTCGTGCAGCGCTGCGAACGGCAGCTCGTGCAACTCGCGGTGCGGCAGCACGACGACGCGCGTGCGCCCGCCGAGCAACGGGGCGATCGGCGCCCACACGCGCGCGTGCAGCGCCTGCAGCCGGGCCTGCGCCCGTGCCAGCAGCTGCGGGCCGTGGCGCGCGGCGAGCGGGCCGCGGTGCGCGCCGAAGCGCAGCGCGTCGATCTGGAAGCGCAGCCCGCGCAGCTGCTCGACCAGGTCCGGCACGGGCCAGTCGAGTTGCTGCACGTCGTCGGCGGTGACGACGCAGGCCAGCAGCCGGTCGCCCAGCCGCTGGTAGGCCAGCAAGGCTCGGTCGGCGCCGAGCGCCGCCTGCAACGCGGCCAACGCCGCGCCGTCGAACGGCGCGTCGGCCGCCGCCGCATCGTCCAAGGCCGCGCCAGCCGTCACCAGCGAGGCCCCTTTCGAGGTTCTGCTGTCGCCCTGCAGCCGCGCGCGCCGGTGCGCCTCCAGCAGTGTCTGCTCGAGCGCCTCGATGCGCGCCGCCAGCGCCGGGCCGCGGTCGGCATCGCCCTCGGCGACCGCCTGCTGCCACTGCTGGCGCAGGCCCTGCAGGCGGGCGGTGTCAGGCGTCGGGCCCGCCGAGGCGCCGGCGCCCGGTGCCGCGGCCTCGCCGAGCGCGAGCGCCAGCGCGCGGCTGCGGCCGCGCTCCATGT
>CAZQPN010000102.1:0-8166 GCA_964595215.1 uncultured Rubrivivax sp.
CTGTCCCGCCCATTCGGGCCGCGCCTGCAGCAGCAGCTGGTACCAGATCTCGGCCTGGCTGCGCGTATTCGTGAACACCAGCGTGGTGGCAGAGCGCTCGATCTCGTCGACCACCGGCTGCTGCATCTGCGCGCCCAGGTGGCCACCCCAGGAGAAGCGGCCGGGCTCGTGCGGCAGCAGCGTGTCGATCTGCAGCGCCTTGTCGACGCGGCCCTGCACCAGCGTGCCGGTGCCGCCGGTCAGCGTGCGCAGCGCGTCGTCGAGGTTGCCGAGCGTGGCCGACAGGCCCCAGACGACCAGGCCCGGCCGCCAGCGCTTCAACCGCGCCAGCGCCAGCTGCACCTGCACGCCGCGCTTGCTGCCGATCAGCTCGTGCCATTCGTCGACGATCACCGTGTGCACGCCGGAGAGCTCGCGCGGCGCCGACTCGCGCGACAGCATCACGCTGAGCGACTCCGGCGTCGTCACCAGCGCGCCGGGCCAGCGCCGCTCCTGGCGCGCGCGCTCTGCGCTCGGCGTGTCGCCGGTGCGCTGGCCGACCGTGAGCCCTGGCGCGAGGTCGGCCAGCGGCAGCATCAGCGCCCGCGTGGTGTCGGCAGCCAGCGCCCGCATCGGCGTGATCCACAGCACCTGCAACCCGGGCGCCGGCACGACGCGGCCGAGCGCACCGAGCCAGACGGCATAGGTCTTGCCAGATCCCGTGGTGGCGTGCAGCAGGCCCGAACGGCCGGCCGCCATCGCCGCCCAGACCTCGCGCTGGAAGTCGAACGGCAGCCAACCGCGGGCAGCGAACCAGGCGGCCGGGTCGGCGGCGGGCGCGGTCGCCAGGGAACGGTCGTGGAAAGGCATCGGCCCCGTCATTGTGCGCACGCCGGCGGCGACCTCGACGTCAACCAGCGGGCGGCCGTGGTCGTCCGGCTGGTGCTGCAGGTGCCGGTGCCGACCGCCCTCGCAGCCCGGGCACGCCATCACGACACGCCTGGCCACCGGCCGCCGCCGCACCGGCACGCGCTGCTCAGATGCCGCCAGGAAGCCGAGCCACCGGCCGCCGCACGCGGCGCGACCCGCCCGCCCGGCGGTCGGCACGCACGTCCTGCGACAGCTCGCCGTTCAGGCGCCAGGCCTGCGCGGTCAGCAGCGTCAGCGCACGGTCCAGCGCGGCCAGCGTCGGCGCGTCGAGCACCTCCAGCACGCGCACGTTGATCGCCGCCACGAGCGGGAAGACCTCGTCGTGCAGGCGCCGCCCGGCCGGCGTCAACGCGACGCGGGCGCGACGCCGGTCGCCCGGCTCGACGACGCGCACCAGCAGCCCCTTGCCGACCAGGGTGCCGATGGCCCGGCTGGTGCGCGGCCGATCCAGCCACAGGTGCACAGCCAGCGCCGACGGCGCCAGCGCGCCGTGCGCCGCCAGCAGCGCCAGCAGCCGCCACTCGCGCCGTGCGATGCCGAAGCGGCCCTCGAGCAGGCGGATCACCGGCGCGCCGCTGGCCGCGTGCAGGCGCGACAGACGGTAGTTCAGCAGGTCATCCAGGTCACGCGGCTCGCGCAGATTCAGGGTCATTCCGGATGATGATTGATTTCAACAATCATCGCATCGCGACGTAGATTCGTCGACTCATCCGCGCCGTCCCGACCGCGCGAATACAGGACAGGAGACAACCCATGGTCACGCTCACCCGCCAGCGCTTCCTGCGCGCCCTCGCCTGCACGGTGCTCGCCCTCGGAGCCGTCGGGCCTGCCCTGGCGCAGGACGGCACGATCCGGCTGGTCGTCGGCTACCCGGCGGGCGCGACCTCCGACCTGCTGACGCGCGTGATGGCCGAGGCGATGTCCAAACGGCTGAACCGGCCGGTCATCGTCGAGAACAAGGCCGGCGCCGGCGGCCGCATCGCCAACGAACTCGTCAAGGCGGCGACGCCGGACGGCACGACACTGCTGATGACGCCGGTGGCGACGATGGCCATCTTCCCGCACTCCTACCCCGGCGAGCTGCGCTACGACCCGGTGCAGGACTTCGCGCCGGTGGCCCACCTGTCGAACTTCCAGCTCGGCCTGGGCGTGGCGACCTCGGTGCCGGCAACGACACTCAAGGAGTACGTGGCTTGGGTCAAGAGCGACCCGGCCAAGAACGGCTTCTACGGCTCGGCCGCGCCGGGCAGCCTGCCGCACTTCTTCGGCGTCCTGTTCGGCCAGGCCGCCGGCATCTCGCTGACCCACGTGCCGTACAAGGGGACGGCCTCGGCGATGCAGGCGCTGGCCGGCGGCGAGATCAGCGCGTTGTCGACCGTTGCCGCCGACATCCGCACGCTGGTGCGCAGCGACCGCGCGCGGCTGCTGGCCGTCGCCGGCGAGGCGCGCGACGCCAGCTTCCCCGATGTGCCGACCTTCGGCGAGCTCGGCTACGACCTCGTCGCCCAGCCGTGGTACGCGATGTTCGCACCCGCCGGCACGCCGGCGTCGGTGCTGGCGCAGCTGTCCAAGGCGCTCGTCGACTCGGTCAACGATCCGGCCGTGAAGCAGCGGATGATCGAGATGGGCCTGGAGCCCACCGGCTACGACGCCGACCGCCTGGGCGCGATCCTGAAGGCGGATCTCGAGCGCTGGGGCCCGGTGATCCGCGCCAGCGGCTTCAAGCCCGGCAAGTGAGCTGCGGTCCGTCCGAGCGTCGTCGACCGCAGGCCGGGGCGACCGCATGAACGTGCTCTTCGTGATGGCCGACCAGCTGCGCTGGGACCACCTGGGCAGCGCCGGCCATCCCTTCCTGAAGACGCCGAACCTCGACGCGCTGGCCGCGCGCGGCGTGCGCTTCACCAACGCCTTCGTCAACAGCGGCGTATGCGGGCCGAGCCGCATGAGCTACTACACCGGCCGCTACCCGATCAGCCACGGCGCGACCTGGAACCGCGTGCCACTGTCGGTCGGCGAGGTGACGCTCGGCGAGATGCTGCGCGGCGCCGGCCATACGCTGGCGCTGGCCGGCAAGACACATGTGCTGCCGGACACCGCGGGCCTGGCCCGCCTGCAGCTGGAAGGTGGCAGCGAGCTGGCCACGCTGCTCGAGCGCGGCGGCTTCGTCGAGGTCGACCGCTACGACGGCCACCATCCGCCGGGCGACGAGTCCGGCTACCCGGCCTTCCTGCGCGACCACGGCTACGACGGCGACGACCCTTGGAGCGAGCACGTCATCGCCGCGATCGGGCCGGGCGGCGAAGTGGTCAGCGGCTGGCAGATGCGCCACGTGCACCTGCCGGCGCGGGTGAAGGAGGCGCACTCCGAGACCGCCTACATGACGGACCAGGCGATCGCGTTCGTGCGCCGCCAGGGTGACCGGCCCTGGGTGCTGCACCTGAGCTACGTGAAGCCGCACTGGCCGTACATGGCGCCGGCGCCGTACCACGCGATGTACACGCCAGACCAGTGCCTGCCGGTGGTGCGCAGCGCGGCCGAGCGCGTCGGCGAGCACCCTGTCGCAGCCGCCTACCGGCACCAGGAGGAGAGCATCAGTTTCCAGCGCGACGACTGCATCCGCACCGTGCGACCGGCCTATCAGGGTCTGATCTCGCAGCTCGACCACCACCTCGGTCGGCTGTTCGCGGCGCTCGCCAGCGCCGGCCGCGAGCACGACACGCTGGTCATCTTCACCGCCGACCACGGTGACTTCCTGGGCGACCACTGGCTGGGCGAGAAGGAGCTGTTCTACGACACCGTGCAGAAGGTGCCCTTGCTCGTCGTCGACCCGCGGCCGGCGGCCGACACCACGCGCGGCCGTACCGACGGCCGCTTCGTCGAGTCGGTGGACGTGGTGCCGACGGTGCTGGACGCGCTCGACGTGCCGGCGCCGGCGCACCGCCTGGAGGGGCGCAGCCTGCTGCCGCTGCTGCGCGGCGACGCGGTCGAAGAGTGGCGCGACGCCACCTACAGCGAGCTCGACTACAGCTACCGCGAGGCCCGGCTGATCCTCGGCAAGGGTGTGCACGAGTGCCGCGGCTTCAGCCTGCGCACCAGCCGCTGGCGCTACGTCTACTGGGTCGGCGAGCGCGAGCAGCTGTGGGACCTGCAGGCCGACCCGGACCAGTTCCACGACCTCGGCGCCGATGCCGGCAGCGAGGGGGTGCGGGCTGACCTGCGCGCGCGGCTGCTCGACTTCCTGGCCCGGCGGCGCCACCGCACGACGGTGACCGATGCGCAGGTCGAGCGCGCCACCGCGGGTCACAAGCGCGCGGGGGTGTTCTTCGGGCAGTGGTGAACGCTGCCCGTCGGGTCGGGCGTTGCCGGGCGCCGGCGCGGCGCGACAGCGGGCATCCGGGCCCTGGGACGACCGACGCCCCGCGATGACGCGCAGCTGCCCTGGCCGCGATCGCGCGCACCGGCCGCGGCCGCCGCTCAGCCTTCGCCCGCCTCCGCCGATCCGATCTGCAGCCCGACGGCCGTGATGCGCCCGCCGGCCATCTCCCGCACCGCGAAGCGCGCCGTGCCGTGCTCGACGGCGTCGCCGACCACCGGCGGCCGCTGCAGCCTGGCCTCGAACCACGCGCCGACGCTCTGCCCTGGCGGCTCCGGCGGCGCCAGCCCGTAGAACGCGAACAACGCGTCGGCCGGCGCGTCCGGATCGATCGCGAAGTCGCCGTAGGTGGCCCGCTGGGCCGGCTCGTCGTCCTTGTCCGGCAGGTTCACGCCCAGACGCCCGGCGGCCCAGCCCAGCGTGCTGCCCTGCAGCAGCAGCGACGCCAGCACGACGACGAAGGCGACGTCGAGCAGGCGCACCGCGCCCGGCACGCCGGCGATGATCGGGAACACGGCCAGCACGATCGGAACCGCGCCGCGCAGCCCGACCCAGGACACGAAGGCGATCTCGCGTCCGGTGAAGCGCAGCGGGGCCAGGCACAGCCAGACCGCCAGCGGCCGGGCGACGAACATCAGCACCGCCGCGACCCCGAGCGCCGGCCCGAGCACCGGCCACAGCCGGCTCGGCGTCACCAGCAGCCCGAGCAGCAGGAACATCGACGCCTGCGCCAGCCAGGCGTAGCCGTCCATCGCCGACAGCGCGACGTGCACGCGCCGCTCGGCACGCGCGCGCACGACGACGCCGAACAGGTAGACGGCGAGGAATCCCGAGCCACCGAACAGCGACACGCCGGCAAAGACCGCCAGCCCGGCGCTCGCCAGCACCAGCGCCGCCAGACCGCGCTGCGTGCCGACCAGCGGCAGACGCCGCAGCAGTGCCGCCATCGCGAAACCCGCGCCCAGCCCGCCGGCCAGGCCGAAGCCGGCCTGCAGCAGCAGCATGATCGCCGGCGGGGTGGACACCGAGGCCTCGACGGCGCCGATCAGCATCAGCGTCAGCACGACGGCCATCGGGTCGTTCAGGCCGGACTCGATCTCCAGCGTGCTGGCCAGCCGCTCCGACAGCCGCAGCCCGGCGCTGCGCATGAGCGAGAAGACGGCCGCGGCGTCGGTCGAGCCGACGACGGCGCCGGCGAGCAGGCCGACTCGCCAGTCGACATCGAGCAGCCACATCGCGGCTGCTCCGGTCAATGCCGCGGTCACGACGACACCGGCGGTCGCGAGTACCAGCGCCGGCTTCAGTCCGGTGCGGAAGGTGGCGACCGTGGTCTGCAGCCCGCCGTCGAGCAGGATGATCGCGAGCGCCGCGTTGCCGACCCAGAACACCAGCCGGTGGTCCTCGAAGGCCAGCCCGCCCAGCCCGTCCTCGCCGGCCAGCATGCCGGCGACGAGGAAGACGAGCAGGAAGGACAGTCCGGCCCGGGCCGAGTACAGACCGGCGACGACACTGATGAAGACCAGCGTGCCGGCGGCCCACAGCGCGAGGTAGACGAAGTCGGTGTTCATGCCCGCGCGCCCTCGGCATCGGCCGGCGCCGCCGGGGCTGCCGGCCCGCCGCCGGCGCGTCGCGCACCGAGGATCCAGCCTTCCACCGGGTCGACATCGCCGGGCAATCCGTACCCGGGCCGTGCCGCCGCGGCGGCGGCCTGCACCAGGCACAGCACGGCGTCGAGCCGGTCGCCGCTGGCGTCGGCCACCAGTGCCTCGCGCAGCGCGTGGCCGAGCTTGAGCCGCGGCGCGCCCGGCGCCCGCCCCTGCTCGAGGGCGTCGACCAGGTCCTTGCGCGCGATCAGACGGTCGGCGGCGTCGCTGTTCTTGTACGAGCGCCGCCCGATCAGCGCCACGGCCAGCGCGCCCGGATAGCCCTCGAGCGCGATCCGCGATCGGTCGCCGTCGTGCAACCCCGGCAGGTGCAGGCCGGCGGCGAGCAGGCGCCGCAAGCCCTCGAAGTACATGAAGCCGACCGGCACGTAACGCGTCTGCAGCGGGCTGGTGGAGGTCACGTCCACCAGCGCGCGGTCGGTCGCACGATGCGGCAGGCGCTGGCCAGGCGGCCGGCCCTGCCCCCAGCCGTCGACCAGCGCGCGGAACGCCATGCGGCTGTCGCAGCGCGCGTGCACGGCCGCGCAGACGGCGGCCGCGCCATCGCCCAGCCCGAGGTCCTCGACGAAGCCACGCGGCAGGCCGAACGGGAAGTCAAACGCCCCCAGCCAGTCGCCCGGCTCGGCCAGCACGGCCTCGAAGGCGGCGAAGTCGGCGCAGGCTTCGATCGCCGCCAGCCGCAGCACGCCACCGGCGATCTGCCCGCGCGCCACCGTCACCGGCTTGCGGCGGGACGGCGCGCTCGTGAAGTCGACACCGATCAATGCGAAAGCGGAACTCATGCGCGCATTGTCGACAACGCGGCGCGCGCGGCCGCATGGCCTCCCTCGACGGCACCGGGCCGCGCTGCCCCCGCGCCAGATGCCGGGCGCTCCCGGCTCAGGCGCCGGCGTAGTCGATGAAGCCCTTGTTGACCTCGACGATCTTGCGCGTCAGCCGGTAGACGCCGCCGCCCTCGCGCGTCTTGCTGGCGTCGGTGTTGCCCTCGATCGTCGTCAGGAACCCCCCTTGCACGGACTCGACGAAGCCGGTGTGGCCCAGGCCACGACCGAAGTCCATGATGAAGACCATGCCGGGCCGCAGCCGGCCCGGATCGGCCACGGCCTGCCAGCCCATCAACCGCTGCGCACCCCGCGCCGGCGCCCGGTTCCAATGGTCCAGGCAGCCGGCGGTACGCACCATCGGGTTGGCACGCCCCAGCCCGGCGGCGGCCTCGTCGAAGCACCAGTAGACGAAGGCGCAGCACCAGGCCAGGCCGGTCGGTACGCCGGCGCGCTTCAGGTAGGCGTCGACCTCGGGCCCGCGGTTGGAGTTGCGCGGCTGTTCGCGCACGCGCCGCGCCTCCTCGCCGGCAGCGATCGCCAGCGTGCGCGCCACCAGCACGTCCTCGCTGTGCTCGAAGACCGGCACGCTGTCGGCGCCGAATAGCGCCGCCCAGGTGATCGAGCCGATCTCGCCGTCCATCTTCAGCGGCCGCCCCTCGGCGTCCACGTGCTGGGCCTGGTACATCTTGACGGCCTGCCGAGTGCGCGGGCCGAAGTGCGGGTTGTCGGGGTCTAGCCGCTCCTCGGGCCGGCGCTGGATGACGAGCGCGCGGTTGAGTGCCGCCTTCACCGCCTTGACAATGCGGGCGTCGGTCTCGCCGAGCTTGATGACTCGGCCGGGATAGGTCAGTGACATGGACGCAGTCTCCTCGTTGTCGTGCGAGCCTAGTCGCTGCGCGCGCGCCGGCCAAGTACCGTTCTCGGGATGGCCCCGTCCGCCGCGCCGGGTGCCGGGCCGACGCGGCGGCGCCACGTTCGACGAAGCCCGTCCGCGGACGGCCGCCGGCCGTCAGGGCGCGGCGTCGATGAGCGCGCGCAGCGTGTCCAGCGTGTCGGCCTCGTGCAGCGGCTTGTCTCCGCGGATGCGCAGCATGCGGGGGAAGCGCACCGCGATGCCGCTCTTGTGGCGGGGACTGGCGCCGACGCCCTCGAAGCCGATCTCGAACACCAGCGTCGGCCGCACGCTGCGCACCGGGCCGAACTTCTCCAGCGTGTGGGCGCGGATGACCTTGTCGACGCGCGCGAACTCGGCGTCGGTCAGCCCCGAGTAGGCCTTGGCGAAGGGCACCAGCTGCAGCGCGTCGGGGTCGTCGCGCGGCGCCGGCTCGCGGCGCGCGATCGCCTCGACGACGGCCGCGGCCTCGGCGGCGTCGCGCGGCGCCCGGCTCCAGACCGC
>CAZQPN010000103.1:0-8142 GCA_964595215.1 uncultured Rubrivivax sp.
TCACTGAGCTGCTCGATGAACTCCAGCGCATGCGCGCGCTCGGCGGCATCGCGCAGCTCGGCCTCGCTGGCGTCGGGTCGGCCGTAGAGGATGTTGTCGCGCACCGAGCGGTGCAGCAGCGAGGTGTCCTGCGTCACCATGCCGACCTGCGCACGCAGCGTGTCCTGCTGCACCTGCGCGATGTCCTGGCCGTCGATCAGGATGCGTCCCGACTCGACGTCGTAGAAGCGCAGCAGCAGATTGACCACCGTGCTCTTGCCGGCGCCCGAGCGGCCGACGAGGCCGATCTTCTCGCCCGGCCGGATCACCAGGTTCAGGTCGTCGATCACCGCGCGCGCGCCGCCGTAGGCGAAGCGCACGTGCTCGAAGCGGACCTCGCCGCGCGTGACCTGCAGCGGCGGCGCGCCCGGGCGGTCGAGCACCGTCTTCGGCCGCGACAGCGTCAGGATGCCGTCCTGCACCGTGCCGACGTGCTCGAACAGGCTGGCCATCTCCCACATCACCCAGTGCGAGATGCCGTTCAGCCGCAGCGCCATCGCGGTGGCCGCGGCGACCGCACCGACGCCGACCAGGCTCTGCGTCCACAGCCACAGCGCGACGCCGGCGGTGCCGCCGATCAGCACCACCGACAGCACCTGGTTGACGATCTCGAAGCCGGTGACCAACCGCATCTGGCGGTGCACCGTCTGCAGGAACTCGTCCATCGCGGCGCGCGCGTAGCCGGCCTCGCGCTGCGAGTGCGAGAACAGCTTGACGGTGGCGATGTTGGTGTAGGCGTCGGTGATGCGGCCCGTCATCAGGCTGCGCGCGTCGGCCTGGTCCTGTGCCGTCTTCGCCAGCCGCGGCACGAACCAGCGCATCGACACCAGGTACAGGCCGAGCCAGAGCGCGAACGGCCCGAGCAGCCAGAGGTCGAAGCCGCCCAGGATGGCCGACATCGTCAGGAAGTAGATGACGACGTAGACCAGGATGTCGGCCACGATCATCCAGGTGTCGCGCACCGCCAGCGCGGTCTGCATCAGCTTGGTGGCGATGCGGCCGGCGAACTCGTCCTGGTAGAAGCTCAGGCTCTGGCTGAGCATCAGGCGGTGGAAGATCCAGCGCAACCGCATCGGCAGGTTGCCGGCCAGTGCCTGCTGCTTGAACATCGACTGCAGGCTCGCGAGCACGATGCTGCCGGTCAGCACCGCGGCCAGCAGCAGCAAGCTGCCCTTCTCGCGCGCCCACAGGTCGGCCGGCGCGACCTCCGACAGCCAGTCGACGATGCGCCCCATGAAGGCGAAAAGCAGCGCCTCGAAGGCGCCGATCGCCGCCGTGAACAGCGTCATCAGCAGGATGTACGGCCGCGCCCCGGCGCTGCAGGCCCACAGGAAGGGCAGCAGGGTCTTGGGCGACGGTGCGGGCGGCGCCTCGGGATAGGGATCGACGAGGCGCTCGAACCAGGCGAACACGGACAAGGGGTGCGGCGGGTCGGGAAAGCGCGCGAGTGTGCCCGTTTTCCGGCCCGCCCATAATCCCCCGTCATGGCGCCGCGCGACACCCACGACCACGGCCAGGGCGCAGACCACGGCCACTCGCACCTGGACGAGATGGACCTGCGCGTGCGCGCGCTCGAGACGCTGCTGGTCGAGAAGGGCTACGTCGACCCGGCCACCGTCGACCGTCTGGTCGAGACCTACGAGACGCAGGTCGGCCCGCACAACGGCGCGCGCGTCGTCGCCCGCGCCTGGGCCGACCCGGCCTACGCCGACTGGCTGGCGCGCGACGCCACCGCCGCCATCGCATCGCTCGGGTACGGCGGCCGCCAGGGCGAGCACATGGTGGCCCTGTTCAACACGCCCGACGTCCACCACATGGTCGTGTGCACGCTGTGCTCGTGCTATCCGTGGCCGGTGCTCGGCCTGCCGCCGGTCTGGTACAAGTCCGCGCCCTACCGCTCGCGCGCGGTGCTGGATCCGCGCGGCGTGCTGGCCGAGTTCGGCGTCACGCTGCCCGAGGGCAGGCGCATCGTCGTGCGCGACTCCACCGCCGAGCTGCGCTACCTGGTCGTGCCGATGCGCCCGGCCGGCACCGACGGCTGGAGCGAGGACCGGCTGGCCACGCTGGTCACGCGCGACGCGATGATCGGCACCGGTCTGGCACGCCCGCCGTCGACCGGGGCATGAGACGGCCGGCGCCCGCGCGATGAACGGCTTGCACGACCTGGGCGGGATGCAGGGCTTCGGCCCGATCGCGCCCGAGGGCGCCGCCGAGCCGCTGTTCCACACGCCGTGGGAGCGGCGTGCGCTCGGCCTCACGCTGGCCATGGGCGCCACCGGCCAGTGGAACATCGACCAGTCGCGCGCCGCCCGCGAGAGCCTGCCGCCGGCGCAGTACCTGGCCTCGAGCTACTACCAGATCTGGCTCGCGGCGCTGGCGGTGCTGATGCAGCAGCGCGGCCTGGTGACGGCCGACGAGTTGCGCGCCGGCCGCGCGCTGCAGCCGCCGCTGGCGGGCGTGCGGCCGCTGCGCGCCGACGCGGTCGCCGCCGCACTGGCGTGCGGGACGCCCACCGAGCGGACGGCCGCCTCGCCGGCGCCGTTGGCCGTCGGCGACCGCGTGCGCGCGCGCAACCTGCACCCGCCCGGCCACACCCGGCTGCCGCGCTACGCGCGTGGCCACGTCGGCACCGTCGTCGCACTGCACGGCGCGCATGTCTTCCCGGACACCCACGCGGCCAGCACCGGCGGGCCGCCCTGGGACGAGGCCCCGCAGTGGCTGGTCACGGTCGAGTTCGACGCCAGCGAGCTCTGGGGGCCACAGGGCGATCCGGCGGCACGGATCTCGGTCGACGCCTGGGACTCCTATCTGGAGCGGATGTGAGCGCGCCGGGCCGCTCCCAAGCGCTCGTCCCGGAGCGCGCCGCGTGGAGGATCGCCTTATGAGCGGGGCACCGACCGAAGACGGTGCCGCCGTGCGCGCACTGCCCGGGCTGCCGACGGACGACGCCAGCCCGGTGTTCCGGGCCCCGTGGGAGGCGCAGGCCTTCGCGCTGGCGCTCGCGCTGCACGAGCGCGGCGTGTTCGCCTGGCCGGAGTTCGCCGCCGCGCTGACGCAGGCCATCCGCCGCGCCCAGGCCGACGGCGATCCGGACACCGGCAGCACCTACTACCGGCATTGGCTGGATGCGCTGGAGTCGCTCGTGCTGGCCAAGGGCCTGGGCGATGCCGACCGCCTGCACGCGCTGGAGCACGCCTGGGCGGCTGCCGCCGCCCGCACGCCGCATGGCCACCCGATCCGGCTGACGCCGATCGGACGCGACGTCGGCTGAGCGCCGGCCGGCTCAGCGCCGGAAGTCCGCGCGCTCGAGCAGCGCCGACGCCGCGAGCCCGGCGAGCAGGCCCCAGAAGGCGGCGCCGATGTTCAGCCAGCCGAGGTCGGCCACCGTGACGACAAAAGTCACCAGCGCCCCGAGCGTGAAGCGCCCGCTGCCGAACGCGGTCGTGAACGCCGTCTGCAGCACGCGCAGCATCGCCAGCCCCGCGAGCGCGGCGACGAAGGCCGGCGGCGCGGCCAGCATGGCGCCGGTGAACAGCGGCGCGAACAGACCGAAGACCAGCGCCAGCAGGCCGACGAAGAGGCCCGCCGTGTACTGACGCTCGCGCGCGCCACTGGCGCTGAGGATCGCGTTGACGGGGCCGGTGAGGCAGGTCGAGACGGTGCCGACAAAGGCCGCCGGGATCGACCACAGCCCGCAGGCCGCAGTCACCGTGTTCACCGGCGCAGCGTGGCCGGCGGCCTTCAGCACCGCCACCCCCTGCCCGTTCTGCACCACGATGACGGTGATCGCCAACGGCACGACCAGCTCCACCATCGCCTGCCACGACCACGCCGGCGCCTGCCACACCGGCTGCGCCAGCACCACCTGCCCGAGCGGGCCGGGGTCGAAGCGGCCACCGGCCCAGACCGCCAGCGCGCCGGCCAGCAGCGCACCGAGCACCGGCGGCAGCCGGCGCCCGCCCGCGGCCCAGGCGCTGAGCGCCAGGAACACCGCGACCATCGGCAGCGCGATCCAGGGGTCGTCGTGCAGCGAGCGCACGAGGTCGGTGCCGAAGCGCAGGAAGACGCCCGCGACCATGCCCATCACGATCGGCATCGGCACGGCCTGCATCGCCCGGCGCACCCAGCCGCTGAGGCCGAGCGCGAGCATCAGCACGCCGGTGGCCACGTAGGCGCCGATCACCTCGGCGAAGCGCAGGTGCGCCAGCGCCGGACCGACGAGCACGGCGCCGGGGATGGTCCAGAAGAAGACCAGTGGCTGGCGGTACAGCCAGCAGGCGAGCAGGCTGAGCCAGCCGTTGAGGAAGAAGGCGCCGAACAGCCACGACGCCAGCTCCGGCTGCGACAGCCCGCCGCGCGTGCCGACCGCGAGGATCACCGCCACCGGCCCCGAGGCAGCGAAGACGAAGCCGACCAGCCCGCTGGCCGCGTAGGCCGGGCCGAAGTCGGCCAGCACGCGGCGCAGCCCGGGCAGCGGCCGCTGGACAGGCTCGAGCACCGGTGGCCTCAGCGTGCTGCCGCCGTGGCCGCCGGCACGATCCGCAGCGTGCCGCCGGCGGCCGCCGCCGCGCCGGCCGGCCACAGCGGCACCGCCGCACCCGCGGCCCAGGGGGCCAGGAAGCCGCGGTAGGCCGCGAGCCACGGCAGGCCGCTCTGGCCGCTGCTGTGCATGAGGCGCGAGTTCGCGCGTTCGCCGACGTCGTACAGCGCGCGCAGGCTGGGCCCGTGGTCGGCGTGCAGCGACCCGCCGCTGAGCACGACGCGCGTCGCGTTGACCGTGTAGGTGTCGCCGGGCAGCGGCGTGCGCAGCTCGAACAGCGGCGCCAGCGCGCCGACGCGGCTGAACGGCCGGTGTTCGGCGCGCAGTTCGTGGGCGTCGCCCCAGCGCCAGGCGGCCGGGTCGGCGCCGAAGCGCTCCGACAACTGGTCGAGCGCCGTCGCCAGCGCCAGATCGACGCGCCCGGCGCAGGTCTCCGCCGCCGGCGTGGCCTTGTCGTCGCACCACCAGGCGTCGTCGGCCGCCAGCACGTTCTCCAGCACGTCCTGGAAGCGCCGACCGCCGATCAGGCTGTCCATCGCCTCCGCGCCGACCTCGTCGGCGAACAGCGCACGGATCAGCGCCGCCTGCCAGGCCCAGTGGATCAGCGGCGCCGCGCGGTCGGCGGCCATCGTGCCGTCGAAGCCGGCCAGCTGCGCCTGCGCGGCGGCGGCCAGCGGGTGGTCGGGCCGCGCGCGCTGCAGCCAGGGCAGCAGCCGCGGCGCGGCGAGCGATCGCACATCCGCCTGCATGCGCGCGAGGTCGTCCAGCGAGTGGGTCGGTCGCTCGGCCAGCATCTGCTCGATGCGCTGCTGGCGGAACGGCAGCGTCCACTCGCGCGTCAGGTAATGCGGGTAGTCCGGGCCGACGATGCGCTGGTTGGCGGTGGCGATCCAGCCGCGCGGCGGGTCGATCTCGCGCGGGGTCTCGTGCGCCGGCACGAAGCCCACCCAGTCGTAGCGCGCATCCCAGCCGGGCGCCGGCGCCAGGCCGTGCAGGTCGTTGTCGGGCGAGCGCAGCGGGACGCGACCGGGCGCGACCATGCCGATCGCGCCGTCGGCGTCGGCCACCACCATGCTCTGCATCGGCGCCACCCAGCCGTCGGTGGCGGCGACGAAACCGGCCACCGAGTCGGCGCGCATCATCGCCAGGCCGACGGCGACCGGGTCGCTGTCGGGGTCGAGTGCGGTCCAGCGCATCGCCAGCACATGGGCCGCGTTGCTGACGTCGGTCAGCGTGCCGGCGTCGGAGATCACCGGCCCGTGGCGCGTGCGGCGCACGGGCAGCACGACGTCGTCGCCGCCCTTGACGCGGATCGTCTCGGTCGCGCGCTCGAACGGCGCCGTGCCGTCGGGCGTGCGGTAGCGGGTGGCGTCGGCCGGGTCGACCTGCTCGACGTAGAGGTCCTGCACGTCCGGGCCGGTGTTCGTGAAGCCCCAGGCCAGACGCGCGTTCTGCCCCAGCACGACGATCGGCAGGCCGGGCATCGTGGCGCCGCCGACGTCCAGCCCCGGCGCCTGCAGACGGGCGACATACCACAGCGCCGGCGCGGTGAGCTTGAGGTGCGGGTCGTTGGCCAGCAGCGGCTGGCCGGTCGTCGTGTGCGTGCCGGCGACCACCCAGTTGTTCGAGCCGACGCCCTCGATGCCGGACGGTGGCGCGACGTCGCCCAGCTCGGCCCAGCCGACGCGCGTCGCCCTCTCGTGCAGGCCGAGGTCGCGGTACAGCGCGGCGTAGTCGCGCGGCGCCAGCGGCGGCTCGCCGGGCGAGGCCGGCAGCAGCTGCTCGATGCGATCGACCGGCAGCGCGGCCGACAGCTGCAGCCGCCGCAATTCGTTCTGCCAGTTGCCGCCCAGGTCCCAGGCCATCATGATGGCCCACGCCAGGCTGTCGATCGGGTCCCACGGCTCGGGCTGCACACCGAGGACCAGGAACTCCGGCGGCCGCGCGCGCAGCGCGCCCTGCAGCACCGCGTTGACCCCTGCGGCGTAGGCCGTCAGCACCTCGCGCGTCTCGGCGCCGGCCTGCGCCCACTGCGCCTCGGCGGCGCGCCGCACGCCGAGCGCGCGCAGGAAGCGGTCGGTCGGCAATGCGCCCTCGCCGAAGGCCTCGGCCAGGCGGCCGGCGCCGATGCGCCGGTGCGTCTCCATCTGCCACAGCCGGTCCTGTGCGTGCACCACGCCGAGACCGAACATCGCGTCGGCGACGCTGGCGGCGCGGATCGTCGGGATGCCGTGCGCGTCGCGCTCGACGACGATCTCGGCCGCCGCGCCCGCCAGCCGCAGCGTGCCGTCGATCGTCGGCGCGGCGCGCTGCGTGTAAAGCCATAGGGCCACCGCGGCCAAGGCCAGCAGCAGCAGCAGGGCGAGCAGGGCACGTGCGATCCACCGCATCGGGGTTTTTCCTTGGGGTTTCTAGAGCCCGGAGCCTAACCAGGGACCCATTGACTGGCATCGGGGCGCGCCCGCCCCACAATGATTTCATGACCGAGAGCTACGACTACGTCATCGTCGGCGGAGGGTCGGCAGGCTGTGTGCTGGCCGGCCGCCTGAGCGAGGACCCGAACGTGAGCGTCGCGCTGCTGGAGGCCGGCCCGGCCGACCGCAGCGTGCTGATCCACTGCCCCGCCGGGCTCGCGCTGATGGCGCAGACCGGCCAGGCCAACTGGGCCTTCGAGACCGTGCCGCAGCCCGGGCTGGGCGGTCGCAAGGGTTACCAGCCGCGCGGCAGGGTGCTGGGCGGGTC
The DNA here is from genome assembly GCA_964595215.1 of uncultured Rubrivivax sp. GTDB lineage: Bacteria > Pseudomonadota > Gammaproteobacteria > Burkholderiales > Burkholderiaceae_C > Rubrivivax. The sequence goes on from CAZQPN010000103.1 coordinate 7,322, forward strand.
GAGCTCGATCAACGCCATGATCTACCTGCGCGGCCAGCGCGAGGACTACGACCACTGGGCGCAGCTCGGCAACCCCGGCTGGTCCTTCGACGAGGTGCTGCCCTACTTCAAGCGCTCCGAGCACAACGAGCGCGGCGCCGACGCCTGGCACGGCAGCGGCGGCCCGCTGAACGTGATGGACTTGCGCAGCCCCAACCCGTTCAGCGCGCGCTTCGTCCAGGCGGCGCTGCAGGCCGGGCTGCCCGCCAACCCCGACTTCAACGGCGCGACGCAGGAAGGCGCAGGTGCCTACCAGGTCACACACCGCGACGGCGAGCGCTTCAGCGTCGCCAAGGGCTACCTGACGCCGCACCTCGGCCGGCCCAACCTGCGCGTCGTCACCGGCGCGCGCGCCACGCGCATCGCGGTGAAGGACGGCCGCGCGACCGGCGTCGAGGCCACGCTGCCCGGCGGCGCGCGCGCCACACTGACGGCGCGCCGCGAGGTGCTGCTCAGCGCCGGCGCGCTGCAGTCGCCGCAGCTGCTGATGCTGTCGGGCATCGGGCCCGGCGCCGACTTGCAGGCGCTCGGCCTGAAGGTGCAGCACGACCTGCCGGGCGTCGGCCGCCACCTGCACGACCACGTCGACGTCGTGCAGGTCGTCGACGCGCCGCAGCTCAAGGAACTCTTCGGCCTGTCACCGACCGGCGCCTGGCACGCGCTGAAGGGCATCCTGGAGTGGCGGCGCCAGCGCAGCGGCATGCTGACGACGAACTTCGCCGAGGCCGGCGCCTTCCTGCGCAGCGCGCCCGACGTCGGAACGCCGGACCTGCAGCTGCACT
>CAZQPN010000104.1:0-8117 GCA_964595215.1 uncultured Rubrivivax sp.
CACCAGGCGGGCGGTGACTACCTGTTCGAGCAGCGTCGGCTCGAGGAATGAGAGGCGTTGCAGAGTGTGACGCCGTGCGCGCGCACGCCCGCTTCGGCGGGCGATCGGCTATCTTTGCGGGCTCGCATCCCGATAACCTGATTGGTGAAGGACTTCATGATGATCACGCTCGACCCTAGGAAGTGGTGTGTCGGCCTGGCCCTGACCCTGGGCATGGCCACGACGGTGCTGGCGCAGGGCAGTGGTGCCCCGGCACCGGTGCTCAAGAACTCGGAAGTGACCGAGGACGCGCTGGTCGACGCCCTGGCCATCGAGGGCCCGGAAGGCACCGGCCAGACACGCGGTTTCCGGCCGGCGACCACGGCGGGCGAGAAACCCAAGCCCTATGGCCCGGGCAAGGCGAGCCTGCTGGTGACCTTCGTCACGGGTTCGTCGGACCTGACGACGGACTCCAAGGCCGTCCTCGACAAGCTGGCCAAGGCGATGCAGTCGGACACGCTGGCCGGGCTGTCGTTCCGGGTCGAAGGGCATGCCGACGCCCGCGGCGACGCGGACCGCAACCAGGCGCTGTCGTTGTCGCGTGCCGAGTCGGTCGTTGCCTACCTGAGCAGCGCGCATGGCGTGCTCCCGGAGAGGCTGAAGCCGATCGGCAAGGGATCGAGCGAGCCGATGAACACTGCGCGTGTCGATGCGCCCGAGAACCGCCGGGTGACGATCGTCAGCACGCGCGAGTGATCGGCTGCGCGCGCCGGCCGGACCGACCACATGCCCGATCCCGGCGCGCCGTTGCCGCCCGCTCGTGGCGCCATAACGGGGCTGCGGTCGCCGTCGGTACGCCGGCGGGTCCTGGCCGGCCTGCTGCTGCTCTCGCTGGGGTCCGTGCTTGGCGTCGGGGTGGCCCGGTGGCAGGGCGGTGCCGGCGGGCCGGCAGCGGCGACATCAGCCTTGCCTCCTGCCGTGGTCGTTGTCGCGCCGGAGGCCACGGCCGCTGCGCAGCCGGCCTTGCCGGCGCCGCTTCGGCCGGCCGTCGCGGTCGTCCAGCGCGATGTCGCGGACCTGCTGCAGACCGGTCCCGGGACCGATGCCAGGACCGACGACTGGCGCCTGGCGCGCTTGCGCGGCAATCCGCAGGTTCTCGTGCTCGAATTCCCGGGTCTGGCCGACCAGGGGGCGGCGATGAACCGCGTGGCAGCCTTCATCGAGAAGGACGGCGCGCCGCGTGACCAGGTGCTGGACGACGCCGAGCTCGCGCAGCTGATCCGGCGGCAGGGCGACAACCCGCAGACCTTCTTCCAGGGGCACGACTACTCGGGTGACCACCTGGCGAGCTTCTTCTCCACCGCCCGGCGCCAGGGGCAGCGGTTGAACGCGCAGGAGGAGCGGCTGCTCCAGCTGCTGATCGACAGCCGGATGCTTGCACGCTCCGGTCAGGCCTACAGCGCGCTCGGCCTGCAGGCGGTCGTGACCTTCACGGGCACGCAGGGCGACGACCCGCAAACGCCGCAGGACGAGACCATCGACGAGCGTCGGCGCGAGTCGGTGCTGCTGCACGAGATCAGCCACGGCCTGTTCTTCACGAGCACGGCCTACCGAGAGCATTGCTGGCAGTTCTGGCGCCAGCGGCTGACGGCCGACGAGCGCGCGGCGTTCCGGCGCATGCTCGGTGGCCTGAACTACGACCCTCGCAACGAAGAGCTGATGGTCAACGAGATGCAGGCGCTGCTGATGCACACGCCGGACACGCGTGCCTTTGGCGCGGACTCGCTTGGCATCGGCGAGGCCCAGCTGGCGGACCTCCGTGCGCGCTTTCGGCAGGGGTGGGCGCCGCGCTGACCGACGACTCGCTGTTTCATCGGACGTCGGCGTGCTGCCACTCGTGCCGGACGTGACCCGCTAACGCCTGCGCTTGACCCCCACCGTGTAGCGTCCTGTGCCGCCGGGCTGCTTGTGGCGCGCCGTCAGCCAGTACGAGCCCGGCCACAGCTTGCGCACGATGCGCGCGTTCAGCCCGCGGCCGCGGTCGTCGTCGAAGGCGAGCACCGCGCCCGGGTCGTTCGGGCCGTGCAGGGTCAGCACGGTGTCGGTCGAGCCCTCGGTGGTCATGATGTGCGTCGCGGCCGCGGGGACCTCGAAATGGAAGCTGTCGACCTCGCCGCCGACGGCCAGGTCGGCCTCGACGCGCGCGCCGCCGACCTCGATCTCGGTGACGGCCGGCGCGCCGCGCGGGTACTGCCGGCGCATGTACTCGATGTCGGTCGGCGACAGCGTCGTGTTCCAGCCGATCGCGAAGCTGCCCACCGTCAGCGAGTCGGGCACCGCGTACTGCATGATCGACGCCGGGTCGAAGGCGCTGTGGTTGGTGCTGTCCTCGGCATAGACCTCGAAAATGTTGAAGTCGACGTCGGCGCGGCTCCAGCCCTGCTGCGCGTAGTAGGCGTAGACCTTGGGCCGGTCCCACGGGATCTGGCCCAGGGCGGCCGGGTTCTGGTGCTCGTGGATCATCCCCAGCGCGTGGCCGAACTCGTGGCGCACCACCCGCTCGTACTCGCGGATCGAGGTGCCTGGCTCCAGCCAGCCGTAGTTCATCGTCGGCTCGCGTGCCGGCACCGTCAGCGCGTCGGTGCCCATGGTCGACCAGGAGAAGCCCTTCTCGGCAAAGCCGATGCGGATCTGCGCCGCGCCGCTGGTCACGAACTGCAGTGTCAGGTTGGCATGGGCCTGCCACTCCTTGGCGATCGCCTCGACGCGCGCCTGGACGTCGGGGTGCCCGTCGATGAAGCGGCAGCGCAGCGTGCGGCCGTTCTCCCACAGCTTGAGGATCTCGAACGCGGCACGGGTGCGCCGGCCCATGCCCATTCCCGGGCCGCGCAGCACCGTCACGCGCGTGTTGTCGACGCGCTCGTGCACGGCCACGTCGTCGGGCGCGTCGCGCGGGCCCTGGACGAAGCCCGTCAGGCCGGGCACGAAGGGCGAACAGATCTTGCAGGTGCGGGCCATCGGTGTCGTCCTTTGTCGGTGGTGTCGGGGCGGGCCCGGGCGTCGGAGCGTGATGGGCGACTCCGAGCGCTCGCGCCAGCGTTGCTTGACAGGCCACTCAGCCGATGCGCACGGCGCGCACGGCCACGGCCGGGTGGGTCAGCACGAGGTCACGCAGCGGCATCTCGGTCAGCGCCAGGTCGCCGCCGGCGCGCACCACGGCCACCAGCAGCACGAGGCGGTTGGCGGGCAGACGCGGCAGTGTCAGCGGGAAGCTCGCCACGCCAGCGTTGAGCGGGTCCAGCGTCTGGCCGGCGAGGGTCAGGCGCCGGGTCGCGTTCGTGCTGCCGGCGTAGTGCCAGCCCGCCGGCAACGCAGCCGAGGCGCCGCTGGCGCCGTTGAGCATGGCCTGCACCGTCGCCGCCCAGGCCGTCGTCAGCGTCGCCCAGCGTTCGGGCTCGTCGAAGGCGATCCGGTGGCGCGCGCTCGGGTCGGTCCACCACAGCAGCGTCGCGCGCACGTCGGCGCCATCGCGTGGCATCCGCCCCCGGTGGTGCACCACCACGTCGACGGTCCAGGCGCGCCGCGGCAGCGTGCAGGCGGCTTCGGTCGCGGCACCCTCGGGCACGTCGGGGGTCAGCTCGAGCAGGTCGGCCTCGGTCGGCGTGCCGGGCCCCCAGGGTTCCGCGCTGCGGTGGGCACCCTGGAAGTGGGTGTTCCAGAACGAAGTGTCGATCTGGACCCGCGCGTGTGCCGGCATCGGCGGCGCCGCCGGCACCGCGACCGTGGGGGCACCGTGGTCGCGCAGCACTTCGCTGAAGACGCCGTCCCAGGTGCCAGTGCCGACGATGCGCGGGTCGCCCGTGCGCGAGCGCAGTGCCGACTGGAAGCGCCGCAGCCGCTCGGTCTGCCCACCGAAGGCGCCGCGCTGCCACGGCGTGGCGCCGGGCACCGGCAAGGCCGCCGCGGTGGGCGCCAGCCGCGGCCGGACGTCCGGGCTGGCGTGCCAGGGGCGCTCGGTGACGCCGTCGGGCAGCAGCAGCCGGGCCGTGGCGCGATGCCGCATGTCGCCGCCGTGCACACGCAGATAGCTCAGCGGGCTGACGATCGCGGTGTCCAGCCGCAGCTCCCACACCCCGCGCGAGGCGATGGCCGCACGCAGCAGGCGCAGGCTGCCATCCTTGAACAGCTGCAGGTCCTCGACGGGCGCCTCGGGCAGGCCGTTCAGGCGCGGTGACCAGTCCCAATGCCAGGGCACCGATCCGGCCGGCGGCCTGGCGACCGCGCTGCGCGTGCCGTGCACCACGCCCACCGTGGTGCCCACCCAGACCTCGTCCGGCAGCGCCGGATCGACCACGATCGCCGTCACCGGCGCCGGCAGCGGCTGGCCTGCGTTGCCGCGGTCGCGCAGACCGGTGGGGACCCAGGCGGACACGCCGTCGTGCCACCACAGCGTGTCGACCGCGGCGTCGGTTGGGTGGCCCACCGTGCCGAGGTAGAGCGCCGACCGCGCCGGCGTGGTGCCCGCCGCGGGCACCGCGTTGGGTTCGATCTCGGTCCAGGTCGGCGCGCTGCGCAGCGGCGCCAGCGGATCAGCCGGCGGTGGCGCCGGCACCGGTGCGGGCGGCGCCGGCGCGGCCTTCTTCGCCTTTCCGTCCGGCGGCGGTGCCGGCGGCACCTTCGGCGCCGGCGGCATTGGCGGCGCGGTCTTGCTGAGCACCCGGGCGACCGCCCAGGTGCCCGCGCCGCCGCCGTGGTGCGAACCGGGCGTGCGGTCGTAGCGGTGCACGGTGCTGTCGGTCAGCACCCACGCGGTGTCCGGGTCCTGCCAGCGGCACATCTGCACGGGCTCGTGCAGCCAGTCCTGCGCCATGTCGAGCACCGGTGCGGGGGCCGGCGGGGCTGCGATCGCCGCCGGCAACGGGTCGGTGCCCGTCGGCAGGGTGACCCAGTTGGCGCCCCAGTCGCCGCTGTACCACAGGCGCCGGGTGCCGATCAGCAGCTGCGTGATCGGCAGCACCGGCGCCGGCGCCTGGCCCTGGACGTGGGTCGTGACGGCGGCAGACGAGTAGAACGCGCTGCCGTCGCGCTCGGCCACCGCCCAGTGGCCTCCGCGCGCCAGCGGGCCGGCGTTCCAAGGCGAGGCGTGGCTGTACCAGGTGCCGTTGGTGTACTGGCCGATCCAGCGCGGTGGCTGCAGCGGGTCCACCGCGATCCCGCCACCGTCGCCGACCAGGCGCACCCGCCACACGCCGCTGGACAGCCGGCTGACGATGCCGTTGTCCTGCAGCCCGCAGACGAGCTCGCCCTCGAAGACCGCGCTGCCGCCGATGTAGTTGGTCTCGCTGATCGACAGGCCGACGTTGCGCGGGTAGAAGCCGGCCGGCCGCAGTGGCCGGTCCGAGCGGTAGATGCCGCCGTCGCAGCCTGCCCACAGCGTGTTTCCACCGTTGCTGTAGACCAGCGCGTGAACGTCCGGATGCACGCCCATGCCGATCATCTGATCGACCACGGGCCCCGTGCCGTAGACGAGACGCGCGGCGTCCGTGGGGTCGGCAACGACGGTGTCGACGACGATGGAGGCGTCGTAGGTGCGCGTGGCAGCGTCGGGCGTCGTCACGAGCGCCGCGTCGGCGGGATCGGTGTAGTCGCCCAGGTAGCTGCCGGCCACCGCCACCCTGTGCTCGTTCGACGGGTCGACGGCGAGCGCGATGTTGTACCAGCCGGAGTCGCGCAGCACGTCGGGCACGCCGCCGACCGCGAGCGCCTTCGGCGCACCGTCCATCGGGCGGGTGTGAGTCACGCGGAACAGCCCGGGCGCGTTGCCGTTGCCACGGTCGGCCAGCAGCCACACCTGCGTCGGCTGCGCGACCGCGCCCAGCACGCCGCGTCCGGACGGGAAACCGAAGGCGGAGTTCGCGGCGTCCAGCGAGACGGCCGCGAAGTTCGTCTGGCCCTCGTCACGCACCCACAGTCCGCCATGTGCGCCCCCCTGCACCCACACCCACAGCCGTGCCGGCCGGCGCTCGGCGGCCGGGCCGGCGTCCGCCGGGTCGCCTGGCGTCCACAGCACCGCCGAACAGATGGTCGGGGCCGTGCCCGGCGTGCCCGACGTGCCGAAAGGCGTGCCCGCCACCGCTGTCCAGGCGGCGCCGGCCGCCGGCGCGGCCGGCCGCTGGTAGAGGCCGGTGGCGGTGGCGGCGACGAGGGTGGTGCCGGCCGGATCGCTCGCGATGCCGTAGACGACGTCGTCGACCAGGTTGGCCGCCTCGCGCGTCCAGGGGTCGTCCGGCGCGCTGGCCAGCGGTGCCGTGGCGACGAAGATGCCCACACCGACTTCCGCATCTCCCGGACGTCCCCGGTGCGCCCAGTGCGGCTCACCGGTGCCCATGAAGACGATCTCGCCGCCGGCGGCGGCATCGCGCCAGATCACGTGCAGCGCGGCACAGGCGTTGCGGTGCGCCGGCCGCACGATGCCCGCGGTGTCGGTGCCGGCGAGTCCGCCGACCGAGCGCCAATGCGCGCCGCCGTCGGTCGTCGCCCAGACGCCGCCGTTGGCCGACGCGGCGTAGGCACGCTGTCCGTCCGGGTGCACGCACAGCGCGTTGACGCGACCGCTGACGCGCGGGCTGCCCTCGGCCTGGCCACCGAGCAGTGCGGCCGGGCCGAGCGGCTGCCACAGCAGGCTGTCCGACGTTGCCGGGGCGCGTGGTCGCGGCGGCCCCGGCGCACGAGCCGGCCGTCGGGGCGCGGCGTCGGCAGCAGCCTGCAGCGCCTGCAGCGTGTCGGCCAGGCGAAGGCCGGTCAGGCGCCGCGCGTGGTGGCGCGCCCGGCCGTTGGCGTCGTCCTTGCCCGGGGTGCGCGCGTCGGCGCCGGGGGCCTGCGGCCAGTCGTAGCGGCTCACTGCGCATCCCTCCGCGCTGCGCGCGCCGGGATGTGCGCTCGGCAGCGGCCCTTCGTGTTCACGGCGTGCCTCCGTCGCCGTCCGGCGCATCGGGCGCGACGCGGATCCAGCCCTCGCGCAGTTCGCCCGGCGTGTCGGGCAGCAGCGCGGTCTGGGTCGCCGCCAGGATGGCGTCGGTGCGCCAGGTCGCCGGCGTATCGCGCCACAGGAAGTTCTGGTGCTTGCCGAAGACGGACACCTTGGGCAGCCGCACCTGGCCCTCGGCGTCGAGGTCGGTCTCCACCAGCACCGGACCGGTGCGCAGCGACGGCGCGATCTTCGCGAGCCCGGGGCCGACCCAGTCCCGTGCCAGCGCGATCGCCTTGCGCGGCAGGATGCCGCTCGTCAACGAGCACTTGCCGGCCGGGTGCATGAAGATCGTCAGCGTCACCGTCTGGCCGATGTGCAAGCGCAGCGTGTCGGCGTCGTCGGTGCCGGCGATGTACGGGTGGATGATGGCGCTGGCCACCGGTGCCCCGGTCGCGCTGCCCAGCAGCCCGAGCTTGCCCCGGCTGCGCCCGGCGTCGGCCGCGGTGGCGGCGATCACCTTGTCCACGAGCCGGAAGTGCGTGTAGTCGTCGTCGACGAAGAAGCCCAGCACGCCGTCGTCGCTGCGTGTGAGTTCGCCGATGCGCACCTCGAAGGCGTGCCGGCGCGCATCCTGCTCGGCCGCGTCCCACTCGGCGGCACGCGCCGGGTCGGACAGGTCGACGTCGGTCGGCGGCTTGAGCTCCAGCCGCAGCTGCGCGCGCACCACCGCCACCGGCCGGCCCACGAGCCCGGCGACATGCTCGCTGCCGAGCGCGGCGAAGCTGTCGACCGTCCACAGCGTGGTGTCGATCGCGCGCAGCAGTGCGGTCAGCGCGCTCTCGGACGGCGATGCGTCGGCCAGCGGCGCGCCGGCGCGCGCGGCGGCGTCGGCGGCGACGAGCCCGGCGGCGAAGTGCGCCAGCGCCATCTGCGCCGGCCCCAGCCCATGCTGCGGGCCGGCGTCGGCCGGGCCGTCGCGGCCTGCGGCGATCTCCCACACGACGCCGCCGCTGGCGCTCTCGTGCAGCAGTTCCCCGATCGGTGCGCCGTCGATGCCGAAGACCTCGAGACTCTCGTCGAGGTGGTCCGGCAGCACGAAGCCGGCCACCGGGTTGACCATCAGCGAGGGTTGGACCTGGTCGATCCGCGCCTCGCTGCCCTCGGCGCC
>CAZQPN010000105.1:0-8061 GCA_964595215.1 uncultured Rubrivivax sp.
TGCCGACCGCGTTGCCGATGCCCTGGCCGAGCGGGCCGGTGGTGGTCTCGACGCCGGGCGTGACGTCGACCTCCGGGTGGCCCGGCGTCAGGCTGTGCAGCTGACGGAAGTTGCGGATCTCCTCCATCGGCAGCGCGTAGCCCGTCAGGTGCAGCAGCGCGTACAGCAGCATCGAGCCGTGGCCGTTGGACAGCACGAAGCGGTCGCGGTCCGGCCAGCGCGGATCGGCCGGGTCGTGGCGCAGGTGGCGCCCCCACAGGGCGACGGCCATCTCGGCCATGCCCATCGGAGCGCCCGGGTGGCCGGAGTTCGCCTGCTGCACGGCGTCCATCGCGAGGGCGCGGATGGCGTTGGCCATCAGGGAAGTGTCTTGCGGGAACGAGGAAGCCATGTCGAGCCGGACAGAAGCGAAGGGGGCGCAACCGGGCGGCTGCGGGCAGAGCGACGATTTTACGGGCCCGGCCGGAGCGCCCTTGACATGGCGCAAGCCACGACGCACCCCTCGCATGCGAACCTCGGCTTTCAGGAGGGACTCCATGCAACCTCGAACCCTGCAGATCATCCAGGACGAGCACCAGGCGCTGGCGGCCATGCTGCGCTCGCTGTCCATGCTGCTGGCGCACGCGCGGCGCCACGGGGCGGCGCCGGACTTCGACGTGCTGCGCGCGATGCTGTTCTACATCGACGAGTTCCCGGAGCGGCTGCACCACCCGAAGGAGACCGAGTTGCTGTTCCCCAAGCTGCGCGAGCGCGCGCCGCAGGTCGGCCCGGTGATCGACCGGCTGGACGCCGACCACGCGCGGGGCGAGGCCGCGATCCGCGAGCTCGAGCACGCACTGCTGGCCTTCGAGGTCATGGGGCCGTCGCGACGCGAGGCCTTCGAGGCCGCGCTGCAGCGCTACATCGGCTTCTATCTGGACCACATGGCGGTCGAGGAGCGCGAGTTGCTGCCGGTGGCGCGCGAGTGCCTGACCGCCGACGACTGGCTGGCGCTGGACGCCGCCTTCGAGGCGAATCGCGATCCGCTGACCGGCCACGAGCCCTCCGACGAGTTCCGCGAGTTGTTCCACCGCATCGCGGTGGCCGCGCCGGCGCCGATCGGGCTCGGGTAACGGCCCGCCGCGGCGCGCAGCCCTACACTGCGCGCCCATGGCCGCCACCGCCCTCGTGCTGGCCGCCGGCCGTGGCGAGCGGCTGCGGCCGCACACCGACCACACGCCCAAGCCGCTGCTGCCGGTGCGCGGCAAGCCGTTGATCGCATGGCATCTGGAAGCGCTGGCGCGGGCCGGCGTGACCGAGGTCGTGGTCAACACCGCCTGGCTGGAGGACCGCTTCCCGGCCGCGCTCGGGGACGGTGCACGCTACGGGCTGCACATCGCCTATTCGATGGAGGGGCGCGACCATGGCGGCGCCCTCGAGACCGCCGGCGGCATCGCCAAGGCGCTGCCCTGGCTGGACGAGGTGTTCTGGGTCGTCGCCGGCGACGTCTTCCTGCCCGGTTTCGCCTTCGACGCCACGCTGGCGCCGCCGCTCAACGCGCGGCTGTGGATGGTGCCGAACGCGCCGCATCATCCGCAAGGGGACTTCGCGATCGGCGCCGACGGCCTGCTGCGCAGCGGGCCCGGTGCCGCCGGACTGCCGCGCTACACCTGGGCCAGCGCCGGGTTGCTCCGGCGCGCAATGTTCGACGCCATCGCGCCCGGCACGCGGATGGCGTTGCGCCCGGTGCTGGAGCGCGAGATCGCCGCCGGCCGCGTCGGCGGCACGCTGTGGGCAGGCGACTGGACCGACGTCGGCACCCCGGAGCGCTGGGCCGCGCTGCAGGGCTGACCCGGGTGCCCGCGCGTCCGGACTCGCCGTCGACCGCACGGCGACTTTCACGGCGGAGTCACGCGCTCGTCATCTCGGGTCGTGAAACTCCGAGGTTGTTGTCCAACCACCCGGAGCAGTTCCTTGGCCCGTAGCCTTCTCGACGACGACGGCGTCTCCAACCCGTCCCGCAACGCCTCCCTGACCGACGTGGTCGACCGCGCCATCGCGGCGCAGCCGTCGCGCCGCCGCCTGCTGCTGGGCGGCCTCGGCGTCGCCACGCTGCCGTTCTTCGCCGGCCTGACCGGCTGCGGTGGCGGCGACGATGACAAGCCCGCCGCGCCCACCCCGCCGACCGAGCGCATCCTCGGCGCGGCCGGCGTCGCCACCGCCACCGGCGACGCGATCGTCGTGCCGGCCGGCTACGTTGCCACCGCCTTCATTCCCTGGGGCACGCCGATCAATGACCTCGCCCCGGCCTGGAAGGCCGACGGCACCGGAAGCGCGACCGAGCAGGAGCAGCAGGTCGGCGACAACCATGACGGCATGGCCTACTTCGGCTTCAACGCTGCCGGCAACGGCTTCGGCGACCGTAGCGAAGAGGGCCTGCTCGTGCTCAACCACGAGTACATCAACCCCGAGTACTTCTACGCGCCGGACAGCGACCCCGACGACTGGATGGCCCCCTTCACCTACGAGAAGGCGCGCAAGGCGCAGGCCGGCCACGGCGTGAGCATCGTGCACGTCAGGCGCGCCGCCGACGGCAGCTGGACGCATGTCGCGAATTCGCCCTACAACCGCCGCATCCATGGCAACACGCCGATCACGATCCAGGGCCCTGCTGCAGGCCACGCCCTCATGCAGACCGCCGAGGATCCGTCGGGAACCCTGGTCAAGGGCACGCTGAACAACTGCGGCAACGGCCGCACCCCGTGGGGCACCTACCTGACCTGCGAGGAAAACTTCAACGGCTACTTCGGCTGGAACGGCGACCACGTGCAGACCACGCTCGAGGCACGCTACGGTGTCACCGCGGGCGGCTTCGGCTATCGCTGGCACACCGTCGACCCGCGCTTCGACGTCAACGCGACGCCGAACGAGCCGAACCGCCACGGCTGGATCGTGGAGATCGACCCCTTCGCTCCGGCCGGCACCGCGGTCAAGCGCACCGCGCTCGGCCGCTTCAAGCACGAAAACGCCGAAGTGGTGATCGCGCCGAACGGCAAGGCGGTCGTCTACATGGGCTGCGACGAGCGCAACGAGTACATCTACAAGTTCGTCTCCGCTGGCACCTTCGACGCCGCCAACCCGACGAGTGCGGCCAACCGCAACCTGCTCGCCGAAGGCACGCTCTACGTGGCGCGCTTCGACGCCGGTGCGACCAGCGGTGACAACATGGGCACTGGCGTGTGGATCCCGCTGGTCTTCGGCCAGAACGGCCTGACACCGGCCAACGGCTTCACGAGCCAGGGCGACGTGATGATCCGGTCCCGCCAGGCGTCGGACTTCGTCGGCGCCACGATGATGGACCGGCCGGAGTGGGTGGCCGCCAACCCGAAGAAGGCCGGTGAGGTCTTCGTCACGTTGACCAACAACAGCCGCCGCGGCGGCACGACCTCGAACGCGGCCGACGGCACGACGCCCGGCGGCTCCGCCCGCCCGCCGGTCGACGAGGCCAACCCGCGCGCAAACAACGTGTGGGGCCACATCCTGCGCTGGAACGAGACCGGCGGCGACGGCACGGCGCTGAGCTTCGACTGGGACATTTTCGTGCTTGCCGGCCAGCCATCGATCACCGATGCGCGCGCGCCATCGGCCAATGTCACGCTGGACAATCTGTTCAACAGCCCCGACGGCCTGGCCTTCGACAGCTTCGGCCGCATGTGGATCCAGACCGACGGCAGTTTCAGCAACACGGGTGACTTTGCCGGCAACGGCAACAACCAGATGCTGATCGCCGACCCCCAGACCAAGGAGATCCGCCGCTTCCTCGTCGGCCCCTCGGGCTGCGAGGTCACCGGTATCACCTGGACGCCGGACCGCAGGACGATGTTCATCAACATCCAGCACCCGGGCGAAGTCGGCAGCCACCCGAACCGGCCGGCCGCCTACACGGGCGACAACTGGATCGCGCGCAACACCAACGCGTTCAGCCGCTGGCCCGATGGCGCCACCGCACAACGTCCGCGCTCGGCCACGGTGGTGGTGCGGCGCGAGGACGGCGGCGTCGTCGGCACCTGACGGGGGGCGTCGGCCGTCGACCCGCACGCCCCCGTGCGTCCGCAAGGGGGCTTCGCGATCGGCGCCGACGGCCTGCTGCGCAGCGGGCCCGGTGCCGCCGGACTGCCGCGCTACACCTGGGCCAGCGCCGGGTTGCTCCGGCGCGCAATGTTCGACGCCATCGCGCCCGGCACGCGGATGGCGTTGCGCCCGGTGCTGGAGCGCGAGATCGCCGCCGGCCGCGTCGGCGGCACGCTGTGGGCAGGCGACTGGACCGACGTCGGCACCCCGGAGCGCCGGGCCGCGCTGCAGGCGGCTGGCTGAGCCCGCCCTGCTGTCCTTTGCAGGCGGCCGTCGGTGGTTCGGTCGGCATCGACCCGGTCAGAGGCACCGGACTGTCATCGAACCATCATCGAGTCGTCACATCCGGCGACAACACTCCCGCCCAGCGCCGGCCAAGCTCCAGCCACTGACGGCGTTCACGTGGCGCCATGTGGCCACCCAACCAGGTCGCATCCGATCGGCGGACCCACAGAACCGTCGGTCGGCTGCTGGCCGGGACCAGTCTTCGTTATCCCTTCAGGAGATGTTCGTGAGCGACAAGATGATGACGACGCGCGACGATTCCGTCGAGCGCATGTTGAGCGACAGCGGCGACGAGCCGATGTGCAACACCTCGGCCAACCGCAGCTTCGACGCCGTGCTGGCGAGCCGGCTCTCGCGCCGCAGCGTGATGCGCGGCTCCTTGACCACCGCGGTGGCGAGCCTGTTCGCCGCCTCGCCGGTGGCCGCACTCGCACGTCCCGGCTTCCTGCCGCCGGAGGCCGGTGCCGGCAACAAGGCCTTGTCACCGACGTTCGGTTTCGACGCCTTCCCGCCCACCCGTTCGGACAATGCCACCCTGCCTCAGGGCTACAAGGCCCAGGCGCTGGCACCCTGGGGCACGCCGATCACCGGCAGCTATCCGGCGTTCCGCCCCGAGAACACCGGCGCCGAGCAGGAGCAGCAGGTCGGCTCGCACCACGACGGCATCCACTACTTCCCGATGGCCGACGATCCGAACGGCCACGGCCTGCTCTGCATCAACCATGAGTACGTCGACCAGAACAACCTGCACGTCGGCGGCCCGGTCCTCGTAGGTGGCGTGCGCGACGCCGACCAGGTTCGCAAGGAGATCGCGGCCCACGGCATGAGCGTGGTCGAGGTCCGGCGCGACGCCAGCGGCACCTGGGACGTGGTGCGCGGCCGCTACAACCGCCGCGTCACGGCCGGCACGCCGTGCGAGATCAGCGGCCCGGTGCGCGGCAGCGACCTCGTCAAGACCAAGTACAGCCCGGACGGCACGATGGCGCGCGGCACGATCAACAACTGCGGCCACGGCTACACGCCTTGGGGCACCTACCTCACCTGCGAGGAGAACTGGGCCGGCTACTTCGTCAACCGCGGGGTGCGCCCGCGCGAGCAGACCCGCTACGGCGTGCCGAGCACCAACAGCCGCTACCGCTGGGACACCGTCGCCGGCGACGCGACCGAGCGCTTCAACGCCACGGCCACCGGCGCGAGCGCGCTCGACGACTACCGCAACGAGCCCAACGGCCACGGCTGGATCCTCGAGGTCGACCCCTTCGACCCAGCCAGCACGCCCAAGAAGCGTACCGCGATGGGCCGCTTCGCGCACGAGGCGGTGGTCTTCGCACCGCCGCAGAACGGCCAGCCGCTGGCCTTCTACTCGGGCTGCGACGCGCAGTACGAGTACATCTACAAGTTCGTCACTGCCGGGCGCTGGAACCCGCGGCGTGTCGACCGTGACATGCTCGACAAGGGCACGCTGTACGCGGCGCGCTTCAACGACGACGGCAGTGGCGAGTGGCTGGCGCTCGACATCGCCGACCCGGCGTTCGTCGCCGCGGCTGCGGCTGCCGGCGTGAGCTTCAAGGACCAGGCCGACGTGCTGGTCAACACCCGGCTGGCCGCCGACATCGTTGGCGCGACCAAGATGGACCGCCCGGAGTGGGGTGCGGTGCACCCGACGACCAACGAGGTCTACTTCACGCTGACCAACAACAGCAACCGCACCGCGGCCTCGGTCGACGCCGCCAACCCGCGTCCCGCCAACGCCACCGGCCACATCATCCGCTGGCGCGAACAGGGCAACCGTCCCTGGGCACTGAGCTTCGACTGGGACATCTTCGTGCTCGCCGGGTCGACCACCGGTAGCCAGGTGCTGCCGGCCGAGGGCGGTCCGGCGCTGGACGAGAGCAACATCTTCGCCAGCCCGGACGGCCTGTGGATCGACCCCAACGGCGTGCTCTGGATCCAGACCGACATGAGCGGGTCGCAACAGTTCAGCGGGCCGTACGGCGCCAACCAGATGCTGGCGGCGAACCCGGTGACGGGCGAGATCCGGCGCTTCCTGCAAGGCCCGAACGACCAGGAGACCACCGGCGTGGTCACGACGCCCGACGGCAAGACCATGTTCGTGAACTTCCAGCATCCGGGCGACCGATCCAGCGCCGCCGCGAAGACCAGCAACTGGCCCGATGGTCAGCCGATCTACCGCCACCACGGCGACCCGATCGCGGTGGCGGATGCGGCCGGCCCGACCCCGCGCTCGGCCACGCTGGTCATCACGCGCGAAGACGGCGGCGTGATCGGCCTGTAACGGCCTTCCACCGCGGTCCGGACCGGTTCGTCGGTCCGGGCCACCTTGACGCCGGGCTTGCTGCATTGCGGGCCCGGCTTTTCTCATTCGAACCGCCGCGCCGATGTCCGCCGATCCCGCCGCGCCGCAGCCGGGCGACCGCTGCCCTGACTTCCTGCTGCCGCCGGCCGACGGCCTGACCGACACCTTCCATGCGCGCCACGCTGGGCGCCCGGTGGCACTGGTCCTGGCGCACGACGCGGCGGCGCTCGGGCGCTACACCGAGCTGGCCGGTTCGGAACCGGTGTTCGCCCTGGTCGTCGGCACCGACGGCCGCGCCGTGCCGGGGCCCCTGCCTGCCATGCACGACCACGGTGTGCTGACGTCCCGGCTGGGCCTGATGGCCGGCAGCACGAAACCGATGGCCTGGATCGTCGACCCCTCGCTGCGCCTGCGGCAGCGGCTGGACGATCCGACGGCAGCGCAGGTCCGCGCGGCGCTGGCCACTGCGGCCACCGACGACGCGGCCGCATCGCTCACGCCACGTCGCAGCGCCGCCCCCGTCCTGATGGTGCCCGGCGCGCTCGACGCCGACCTGTGCCAGCGCCTGATCGCCGCCCACGCCGCCGATCACCACGCCAGCGGCATGCTGCGCATTGTTGACGGCCAACCGGCGCTCGTCCCGGACGCACGTGCGAAGCAGCGCCTGGATCACCGGCTGACCGACCCGGCGCTGGTCGACGCGGCGATGCAGGCGGTGTCGCGAAGGGTACTGCCCGAGATCGCGGCCGCCTTTCACTACCGCGTCACGCGCATGGAGGGCTTCAAGCTCGCCGCCTACGACGCCAGCGGCGGCTGGTTCCGGCTGCACCGCGACAACGTCACGCCCGACGCGCGCCACCGGCGCTTCGCGCTGACGGTGGCGCTGGACGACGACTTCGACGGCGGCGCGCTGCGCTTTCCCGAGCACGGCGCCGACCTGTATCGCCCCCCGGCCGGCGGTGCGATCGTCTTCTCCGGCTCACTGCTGCACGAGGTGACCGACGTCACCCGCGGCCGGCGCCACGTGCTGCTGACCTTTCTGTGGGGCGACGACGGCGGCCGCTGAGCGCGGCCGCTCGCGTCAGGCCGCCAGCGGTGCCGTCGCGGCCTCGATGCGCGCCTTGACCTCGGGCGTCATCCGCTCCAGCAGCGCCAGCGCGCCCAGGTTGGCGCGCAGCTGGTCCAGCCGCGACGCGCCCGTGATGACGCTGCTGACGCGTGCATTGGACGCCGCCCACGCGATCGCGAGTTGCGCCACGCTGCCGCCGAGCTCGGCCGCGATCGGCTCGAGCTGGGCCACCGCGGCGTTCTTCGCCGCGTCGGTCAGGCCGTCGCGCAGGAAGGCCATG